>JACPAR010000019.1 GCA_016180725.1 Candidatus Levyibacteriota bacterium
CAGATGAATTATTTTCATTTAGCTTATTGTAGGTTTGAATGAGACTATCAAATAAACTGTTCCAACGAGTGACGTCTAGGCGCGCTTCGTCACACGTTCCTCAGCGCAGGCGCAAATATTAGGCAATTACGCCATCTTTACCTTATCTTTACTATACTTTTACCTGATTTTGAGATATCGTTGTTATTACTAATATATGTTCCCAATATCTGATTCTGTTAAGGCGCCGCGTTTTCCCGCTTTAAATATTCTGTTTATTATCTTAACGGTTTATGTATTTTTCCAGGAAGTTTTTACTCCTAACCCAGATGCACTTATTCAAACTTATGCTTTAATTCCTGCAAGGGTAAATTTTTCCGATATATCTACTCTTACCCCATTTGTTACAGCAATTTTCCTTCATGGCGGATTTTTACACATTATATCGAACATGTGGTTTTTATGGATATTTGGAGACAACGTAGAGGGTTATTTAGGTTGGTTTTTGTATCCCGTTTTGTATTTTACTGCAGGAATTATTGGAAATATTGTGCAATACGTATTAATGCCTGTTTCTGATATTCCCATGCTTGGCGCATCCGGAGCAATAGCAGGAGTTTTGGGTGCATATTATATATTGTTCCCCTACTCAAAAATAAAAACTTTAGTTCCAATATTTTTCTTCCTAACAATTCTAGATATTTCTGCTCCATTAATGCTTGGTTATTGGTTTCTACTACAATTAATATCAGGAGCTGCAACTATTCCGTTTACCGGAGGTACCGGAGGGATTGCATTTTTTGCTCATGTTGGAGGATTTATTGCCGGAATGATTTTTGTAAGCATTATCGGCAGAAAAGAGCACTCTAAAATATATGGCTGATTTTGGAAATCTTGGAAAGATAATAATTTATTTTGGCTTAATACTCGTTGTATTGGGAATAGTTCTAATTACTTCTCCAAAAATCCCTTTTATTGGTAAATTGCCCGGTGATATTTTTGTCAAAAGAGATGGTTTTAGTTTTTTCTTCCCGTTAGCAACTTCAATAATTATCAGTATTATCCTCACCATTCTCTTCAACCGGAAATAATTGAAGCCACGCTTATCCTATGATATACTTAGTTTCGAATTACACATGGTGGCTGTAGTTCAACAGTAGAACGCCTGTTTGTGGAACAGGAGGTAGCGGGAGCGTCACCCGTCAGCCACCCAGCGGGAGCGTCACCCGTCAGCCACCCATAAAGCAGAACAAGTTCGCTTTATGGCTGTCATGAAGTGAATTTTATTCTACTTCATGGCCCATATGGAATTAAATTATTGCGTATATGTTCTTTTTAGCCTGAAAGATAAATTGCTCTACATTGGATATACTACCAACCTACTAAAACGGTTTTCTGATCACAATAAGGGGTATTCAGAAGCTACAGCTCCAAGAAGACCTTTTATTTTATTATTCTGCGAATATTACCTATCGATGAAAGATGCTAAAAGAAGAGAAGAATACTTCAAAACAACTGCCGGAAAAAAAGCTTTGAAAATAATGATTCGCGAGTCATTGAATAAAGCGAAACAGTTACGAATTATTTAGTCGAGTATCCTATCTTCCATAAACCGTTACTCGAACCTCTGGTATAATGCTTTTATGCAGAAAAATAGCAAACCAATAGCACATATCATTATTGGCTTTATCGGTTCTGGAAAAACGACCTTCGCTCGTAAACTTGAAAAAGAAACAGGAGTTGTTAGATTCACTAAAGACGAATGGATGGTCAGAGTATTTGGCAATATCCCTCCTAAAGACAAATTTGAAGAATATGATAATAGAATGACTTCCCTTGCAACAGATATGGCACTTAAATGTTTAAAAGCAGGGATAGATGTTATTATTGACGAAGGATTTTGGGTAAAAGAACACCGAGATGCAATAAGAGAAAAAGTAAAAAATGTAGGTGCCATCCCAAAACTTTATTATATTGAAGCAACTCTTGAGATTATGAAGGCGCGAACTCTCAAGCGGAGCGAAAGACCTCCTGATGATTCTTTCAACATTGACGAAGAATCATTTAATCAATACTGGAAACGTTTTCAGCCTCCTGGTAAAGATGAAGAATTTATACTAATAAATCAAGCAAGGATAGCAAAAGAAGTTCTGTAAAATGCTATCTCTTGATTTTTGAGGGTGGTGAAATAAGTGCAGACATCATTCGTCAGGCTACCCCCGAGTCAAACTCGGTTCCCCCCGGGATTGACGAAGAGTCGCGTTTGACGCACTACCTTGGATTATATGAATATAACTTTATGAGCCAAACGTTAATAACTTTATGAGCCAAACGTTAGACGTTTCAAGATATTATGTTTATATTCTTTATTCGAAGTATCCGATCGCCCCAAAAAAAATATAGCCTCAGATAACTAAACGCACTGCCTAACAAGATGAATAAACGAATCCAAATTAAAAACATCCGAACGATAATTTTATTGAAAAAAGCTATTTTGCGAGGCAAGATTTACCGCTACCAGACATGCCAATTATCGAGAGAATCATAAGAATTTACCCAATATAGCCGTTCGACTTAAGGAGTTCTGCCATAAGTATTGCTCCACCGGCAGCGCCTCTAATTGTGTTATGAGATAAAGCTATAAATTTCCAATCAAAAAATTTATCTTCCCTTAATCTTCCCATAGTTATTCCCATACCGTTTTCGAAAGTGCGGTCCAATTGTGTTTGAGGTCTATTATCTTCTGTGAAGTATTTAATAAATTCTTTTGGCGCAGATGGTAAATTAAGCGTTGCAATTGGATTTTGGAAATTTTTCAAAGCAAACAATATTTTTTCTCTTGTTGGTTTATTTTTAAAATTTACTGCAACATTTACCATATGGCCATCTGTAACAGGCACACGAATGCATGTAGCTGCTATAGTTGGCTTATTGGCTAAATGGAGTTTGCCATTTCGAATGCTACCCCAAATTTTCATTGGTTCTTTTTCGGATTTTTCTTCTTCTTTGCTAATTAAAGGAATAATATTGTCTTTCATTTCTGGCCAAGTATCAAAGGTTTTTCCTGCTCCAGAAATTGCCTGAAAACTAACAACTTCTACCTCGTAAGGAATAAATTCTTTTAAAGCTGTTAATATTGCAACATAAGACTGGATTGAGCAATTTGGTTTTACAGCAATAAAACCCTTTTTCCATCCACGATTTTTTTTCTGGATATCTATAAGCTTAACATGTGTCGGGTTAACTTCTGGAATAATCATTGGTATATCCTCAACCCACCTGTGCGCTGAGTTATTTGACACAACCGGAATACCTGCACGGGCATATTTGACTTCGACCTCTCTTATTTTTTCACTGTCCATATCCAAAGCACATAACACAAAATCTACCTCTTTAACTATCTTATCTATATCCTCTTCTACTGCTTTCACAGTTAAATCTTTAACATCACGGGGTATCTTAGCCGCAATTTTCCATTTCTTCTGCACAGCATCAATATAAGGTTTACCCGAAGAGCTCGGAGACGCTGCAACACTTGTTACTTTAAACCAAGGATGTTTTTCAAGAAGCGTTATAAACCTCTGACCTACCATACCCGTTGCGCCCAAGATACCTACTCTTAATTTATTTTTCATAAACTATAAATCTACTTACTTTTAAAATATCTGCTAATACGCCTGCTGCTGTAACCTCCGCGCCTGCGCCTGGCCCTTTAATAACCAATGGCCGATTGTACCGTTTTGTTGTAATCGAAATTATATTATTACTTCCGGATAGAGAGTTAAATGGATGACTTGCATCAACCATTTTTAAAGCACAGATAAACGCACGATTTTTAGGTTCGATTTGCGCTATGTATCTAAGCTCGCTTTGCTTATCTTTTGCGTCTGATTTAAGCTTTTCAAAATAAGAATCTTGGAAAGCCAGTTTTTTGAAAAAATCATCTATAGATTTTGCGTTTCTACACACTTTTGGTACAAGGCTTTCGATTTTGATATCTTTTAATTCAAGAGTTAAGCCTATTTCTCTAGCCAATATAAGTAATTTTCGGCCAACATCTAATCCGTTTAAATCATCACGCGGATCAGGCTCTGTATAACCTTTCTTTTGTGCTTCTTTTACAACTTCGCTAAATTTATTATTTGCTTTGAAATTATTAAATATGTAGCTAAGCGTTCCAGATAAAACACCTTCTATTTTTACAATTTCATCCCCTGTTGACATAAGATCATTTATTACTTGTATAACAGGCAACCCTGCTCCAACATTTGTTTCGTATAAAAAGAATGACTTTGCTTTTTTTGCTGCCTTACGGATATTAATATAATTTTGCATACTTGAAGCATTTGCTTTTTTGTTTGGAGTAACAATGGAAATTTTGGATTGTAAGATTGTTTTATAAAATTTTGTTATTTCCTCACTTGCGGTACAGTCTATAAATATTTTATTTTGTAAATTTTGCTTTTTTATATTTGCTATATATTCTTTTAGATTGCTTTGTTGGCCAAGTGCTAACAAATCTTTCCATCTGGAAAGATTAATACCATACATATTAAACAACATTTTTTTCTGATTAATAAGTGCACAAACCTTAAGCTTAATGCCCTCTTTTTTTACTATATTTTTGCTCTCTTCGATTTGCTTAAGAAGTGTTGTGCAAATAAGTCCTGTTCCAACAATATAAATATTTATAGTTTTCATTTATTTATCTTCCAAAAAAAGTCTTATGAATTTGGCATAAAGCTTTCTTTTCATCTTTATTTGCAACAACAATAGAAATATTCCTTTCGGATGATCCTTGCGCTATCGCCACAACATTAATATTATTTTTACCAAGTGCTGTAAACAGTTTTCCGGCAATTCCAGCACTTATTTTCATATATTCACCAACAACTGCAATAATTGATAGATGTTCTTCTATAATCAAGGGGTCTATTATTTTGTCCTTTATTTCTTGTTTAAATTCATCCTCAATTGCAGCTTTAGCAAGGTGTACAAACTTAGGATCTACGGCAAAACAAACCGTGTGCTCAGACGAAGCTTGCGTTATAAGAATAACGCTAATACTGTTTTTAGCAAGCGCACCAAAGATACGCATCGCAATGCCCGGAATTCCCACCATACCGCTACCCTGTACCAATAAGACCGAAATATTTTCGATAGAAGAAATGCCTTTAATAAGGAATGTGTTAGAAGTTGTTTCTCCTATTAATGTTCCGCAAAATTGAGGATTAAATGTGTTGCGGATTACAAGGGGTATTTTTTTACTGCATGCCGGTATCATTGTTGGAGGGTAAATTACTTTTGCGCCAAAATGAGACATTTCCATTGCTTCCTGATAAGTCATTTTAGGAATAGTAAATGCAGACTTTACTTTTTTAGGATCTGCAGTTAAAACACCATTAACATCTGTCCATATTTCTATAATTGAAGCATTTATAGCAGCACCAAAAATCGATGCCGTATAATCAGATCCCCCTCTTCCAAGCGTAGTTGTTTCACCGTTTTCTGTAGAACCAATAAAACCTGTAATTATTTTTAAATTTTTTTTAGATCTGCGAAAGTAATCGGATATGTTTTTATATGTTTGTTTAAAATTAACATGGGCAAAATTAAAATGATTATCTGTTTTAATTAGCTCTCGCGTATCAACATATTCAGCTTCAATTTTATTATTTTTAAAGCTTTGAGAAATAATATACGCAGACAAACGTTCCCCGTAGCTCATAATCAAATCTAATATCTTTGCAGATAATTCTTTAATTAAATACACGCCTTTTAGCACGCTACTTAGTTCTGCGAGGATTACTTGAGTTTGTCGTATGGTTTTTCTTTGTAGTTTTTTATCTACTACAAGAATATTAATTGCTTCTATATGGCGGTTAGATATTTGTTTTAGAATTTCCAGATAAGCTTCGTCTCCCTTGCTGGCAAGTTCTGCGGTTTCTATTAATTGATTTGTAACTTTTGAAAATGCGGAGACAACAATACCGGAAACTGGTTTTTTCGAAGAAGATATTATTTTAATAATTTGCCGAATTGACTCAGGTGAACCAACAGAAGTGCCGCCAAATTTTGCAATAATTCCGTTTGGTTTTATTTGTTTCATAAAAAACTTTAATTATCCCTGGCAGCAATCTACCCAATGTATTGTAACAAAATACCTTTAATTGTCAATTTTAGGCAATTAATTCTTTTTCGGTTTTAAAAAATCCTTCTTACGTAAATTTAATAATTCCGAAATATAATCTTGGTAAATATATTAATATGGGAGGTTTTTTGGAAAAAAATAAACATAAACTGGAAACGGCGACTTTTGCCGGAGGGTGTTTTTGGTGCACGGAGGCAATTTTTAAAAGACTTAAAGGGGTGAGCGAGGTTGTTTCTGGTTATGCAGGAGGAACTATGGAAAATCCATCGTACGAGCAGGTTTCAACAGGTAAAACAGGATTTGCAGAAGCTATTCAAATAAAGTTCAATCCGGATTCAATCTCATATAATAAGTTGTTGGAAATATTTTGGGCTACTCACGACCCGACAACTTTAAACAGACAAGGAGGAGATATAGGTACGCAGTACAGGTCGGTAATTTTTTATCATAATAATGGGCAAAAAAAGGAAGCAGAGTCATCAAAAATAGAAATTGAAAAATCAGATGGATATAGCGACAAAATTGTTACAGAAATTAAGCCATTTAGAAATTTTTACAATGCCGAGGATTATCATCAAAACTATTACGAAAGATATAAAAACATTAACCCTTATTGTTTGGTTGTAATCGATCCTAAAATACAAAAACTATTAAATAAATTTAATGAGGAAGTGAAGGAAGAATATAAATAAAAGATGATTATTCTATGGGTACGCGAAGAATAGAAGTAACGTGTAAAACTTGCGGTTCACATCTTGGTCATGTTTTTGATGACGGCCCAACTAGTACAGGAAAACGCTTTTGCATAAATTCTCTGGCTCTGAATTTTTTACCGAAAGATCATTAATAAACTATTTTGGCGGGTAGAAGCCGAATTTTTGTACTTCATTCCACTTTGTTTGAGGTATAAGAGGTAATTTTGTCTTTTTAATGTATATGCAAGCCGGTTTATCTCTAAGGTACAGCTGTAGATATTCATTCAACGCAAATTTAGGCATTAAATCAGAATGGTAAACGCCTTTAGAACAGTAAGTATAGTAAAAATCGGGTGGATTTGATTTAAACATCTCTTCTTTTGCCAAGTCATATTTAAGCGTTCCTCTCATGGAAAAAATATAAACTGCGTATTTATAGGAAGAATCAAGATTTGCCTGCCAATAAATAAGATAGTCCCATAAATCGGTAAAAAGCGTATCTTTGGGATTTGCTAATAGCCTTATTACTTCCCCATTTATAAAATAATTTGCATAGTTAATTGTAAAAAGTTCTTCTTTATTTACTTTTTCCCAGATAAAAGATTTAAAAGAGGTGGTATTAATAAATAAGACAACTGATATGGCCAATATTAAACATGTAATTACATAATTGATATTTTTAAGTTGTAAAAATTCACGAACAAGCAAAGAGGTAGACATAATAAAAAGCCCATACCATGGGGCCATATGAAAAGCTTCAAAATACATAGTGCCAGGGGGAACAAATCGAATCGCACAAAGGGTTAAAATTAAAACAATAAATCCAACTATTTTATACTTTTTAAGTTTGATAAAAGAAAACATTAAAACCATAAAAATTAAGTCTAGGTTGATTAAAACTAGCCTGAAATGATTCCATTTACCTTCCAGTAAAATAAAAATAGGATAAAAAATAATATGAAGTATTCCATCTCCGGCAAAATTTCCAGCTTGAGTTGGCAACATAACTTTAATATTAAACATAATTACCTGATCAAAATAATCAGGCAAAGATTTAGCTATTGGTAGAAGAGTTAGGACAGATAAAGTTACAAATATAATTAAAGAGGCGTATGTCTGAAAATCTATTTTTTTCTTCAAGATAATTATCAAATAGAGTAATAGCGCAACCGGAATAAATGGCTCCCGCATAAAAATTATAAACCAGGCAAAAATGCCACTTAAAATAATTTCTATAAAACCTAAACTTTTTTTGTTTATCTTTTCAAAAGCAAGCGCAAACATATAAACTAAAGGATAAACAATAAAACCTTCTGCCAAAAAAAGATGACCAAATACATAAAATTTTGTTAATTCGTATGTAAAAACAAAAGCAAGTCCTTTTAAACGAAAGCGGTAAATAATCAAAACATCAAAGATTAAAGCAAACAATAGAATAAACATACGATGAAATAAAACCAATTTGTATAGATTGCCTGGATGAAGCAGAATTTGAATTAAGTAACTAATGTAAACAATAAAAACCTGATGGTTAAAAAAGATTTGGGAAAATAAGTTTCTTTCTTTTTGCATAAAAAAAGCCGCCATAAAATTATTCCACTCGTCGCCAAGGCTAAATCCTCCTACGCGCTGGTAATATATAAATCCGACTAATGGGAGAAAAAGTATAGAAAATATATATAAAAAGTGGTTTGATTTAAGTAATTTCAGCAATATTTTCATTCTTGATATAGTTTATCATAAGCTGATCCTTGCAAACTGTTTTAGACGAGTTTCTGATATTGATATAAAAAGCTACTCTTTGTCCTCTTGAAAGTTCGTATATTTTTTCCGTATTCTTATAGTATGGATAAGATAATTCTTCATATAGATTTTGATTCTTTTTTTGCCAGTGTGGAGCAGCAACATAATCCTCTTTTGCGTGGCAAACCTATTGGTGTAACAGCGGCAAACAGCAGAACTTGCATTATTGCAGCAAGCAGAGAAGCAAAAAAGTTTGGGATTAAAACCGGAACGCGAAGCTTCGAAACGCAAAATATATGCCCTGCTATTACTCTTGTACCTGCAAATTTTGTAAATTACTGGGAAGTAAGCAAAAAATTCATTAATATCTGTAAAGATTATTCGCCATACATAGAAGTATTTTCTATAGACGAACTTTTTATGGATATAACAAGCAGCCATCATCTTTTTGGCGGTCAATACGGAGTTATAGCACGAATAAGAAATCGCATTAAAAAAGAAATTGGTGAATATATTACGGCCTCATTTGGTATTTCATATAATAAACTTCTGGCAAAACTGGCATCGGGACTTCAAAAACCCAATGGTATTGTTGAAATAAGAAAAGAAGACGTTTATAAGATATATAAACAGGCAAAACTTACTGATGTTTGCGGTATTGGAGAGCGAATTAAAAACAGACTTAATAAAATTGGTATTTATACTCTCTTGCAACTGCGTGAAGTACCTATATCTTGTTTAATAAGCGAGTTTGGGCAGGCAGAGGCGTATTTTCTTCATCAAGTCGGCTTAGCAAACGATCCTCACCCTGTTATTCCTTACACAATTTCTCCATCGGTTAAATCTGTTGGCCGCAATTATTGTTTACCAGAAAACCAATACAATCGGTTAATAGTGCTTCAGAACATTTATGAATTATGCGAAGAAGTCGGATTAAAACTTAGGCGTTTAGAAAAAAAGGCAAAAACAATAGGTATTTCTTTGCGCGGTAGTCTAGATGTGCATGGAGAAAAAACAGTAAATTATTACATAAATAGCGGTAAAGATATTTTTTATGCGTGCAAGTTTCTTATTTCTGATAAATTTATGATTCAAACCCATGAATATATAAGGCAAATTAGCGTATGGGTATCTAACCTTGAAGATGTCCGCTATCTTCCCTACCCACTTTTTAAAAATGAGCAAAAGACTGAACGCTTGCTTGCTGCGGTTGATAATATTAATGAGCGGTTTGGTGATCACACGATTCGTAATGGCTTCTTGCTTTATGCAGATAAATTAACAACTGTCCCAAATGGTTACTTGGCAGATAAGTACGAAAGAACAAGACTTTCAAATGAATTATAATATATTCTAAGTTTTCTTAAGCTGCTAAAAACTTTGCTTCCTCTATAATACTTTGAACTTTTTCTTGTGGAAGATGAAGCTCGTAAAGAGAGTTCTGATTGTCAATAATATTTTTTGAAAACACAATGCCTTTTTTTAACAACTGTTGTTTTTGACTTTGCGAAAGTGAGATTAAAGAAGTAATTGGAGAAAGATTTGATTCTTCAATTAGGTCCCTTAAACTTTTTCCTGCCGGGTAATCCCAACTTACTACGCTCATACCACTACAATATGCATAAGAAATTGCATCAGATGTTATTTTAGTATTTGTAACAAGCCATACTTGATGAAGATTATTATTTTCTTTTATGTCGTCAAATCGTGCTTTAGTATAAAGCACAACATGAACATCTGTTTTTGTACCCGGCATGTTATGGAACTTTGCTTCAATCATAGTCCTTTTACCATCTTTTTCTGCAATTACATCGATTTCGTGCGTTATACATTTTCCCGCAAGTATGGATCTTATTTTTGTTGAGTACCCCTTTGTTTTAAAAATTTCTGCAATAAAATCTTCAAAGGGATACCCTGTTGGGCCAAGTTCCATTATTGCCTGTTTAAGACTGTATTTTGCTTTTCCGTAAGGATTTGGAGAATGCGCTAAAAAATCTGTAACATGACGATAAATTTCCGATGTCGGAATATTTTCGTATAGCTTAGATTTAACATCGGCCAATGCCTGGCTTTGCAGATCGCCCGATATTCCGGCTCTACGAATTGAATTTAGAAGTTTTTCTTCGCTAAAGTTTTCTTTTACACCAGTTGCCTTAATAACTAACGGCATAAATTAATGGTATTACGTCACAACTTATTTTGCAAGCCTAATAAGAGTTAAAAATTGCTATAATTTAATAAATGGAAAAAAACCAAAAGGATCTCAACTTAATCGAAAAACGAGGCGAACAATACATAATAGATGAGAGTCAGGAAATTAGCATTGGCGAAGTAGAAAACTGGACAGAAAAACTTTTATCCGCATTTCCGGCACTTAAACATAAGAATTATCAACTCTATTTCTTCGGACAGTTAATATCGTTAATCGGAATGTGGCTACAGCGAGTTGCACAGGGTTGGCTTATTTTCCAGCTAACAAATTCTGCATTTTGGGTTGGGACTGTAACGGGTCTAAGCACGTTACCAATTTTGATTTTTGGCCTATTTGGAGGAGTAATTGTTGACAGATTTCCAAAAAAGAGAATTCTTTATTTTACTCAATCCTCCTCAATGATTCTTGCATTTCTTCTTGGAATATTTACTATTGCTGGAAATGCAAATGTTATAAACATTTCTATACTGGCGTTTATGCTGGGCATTGTAGATGCTATAGACAAACCAGCAAGGCAATCTTTTGCAGTTGAGATGGTTGGAAAAGAAGATTTAGATTCGGCAATTGCTCTTAATTCCGGAATTTTTAATGCAGCCAGAGTATTAGGGCCAGCATCTGCTGGAATTCTTATAGCTTTTTTTGGGACCGGTTTGGCGTTTATTTTAAACGCAATCAGTTTTATTCCTGTTATAATCGCTTTATATTATATTAGGATTAAAGAAACTTTACCAAAATCTAATCCTCACCCCTTACTGGCAATCAAAGAAGGATTAATTTATTCGTATTTGCACAAACCTATTCGCAATTTACTTATTTTTTCAGGATTTGTGTCTATTTTTGGCTGGTCGCACATTACTATTATGCCTGTTATTGCAAAAAATTCATTTCAGGCAGACGCGCAAGGGTTAGGCTATTTATATGCATTTTCAGGCCTTGGAGCGTTTATTGGGGCAATATTTATATCTGCATATTCGAAAAAAATTAATTATATAAAGTTTATTATAGTAGGCAATATTTTATTTTCTATTCCAATAATAATATTTAGTTTTACAAATAATTTAATAGTTGCATTTCCTTTTCTATTTCTTTCTGGTTTAGGTTTGATTATGCAGTTTTCGGTAATAAATAGCGCTATTCAGCATATGGTTGACGATAAAATTAGAGGAAGGGTAATGAGTATTTATGTGCTGATGGCTATTGGGACTTCCCCTATCGGAAGCTTTCAGATTGGTTTAATTGCGGATAATTTTGGAACCTTTATTGCAATTTCTGCAGGAGCTATAATTATGCTTATTAGCGGTTTCCTGTTATTTATGAATATGGTTAATGTAAATACAAAATACGAACTAACTCCAAGCAGATAATCTATTATTTATTGGATTTTTTAATAAAAACTGTAAAGTCATTAGGAAGCTGATAAAGAACTTCATAGTTTTGATCTTTTTTAAATTTTTCTACCATTTTCTTTTGCGCTGCGGGTGAGGGTTGAGCAAACGGATCATTTAAAAGAAAAGCGATAATGTCTGCTTTTTCCAGTCCAATAGGAATAGTAAAAATTCTCTGGCGACGTGAAAGATGAGATCCAAGATTATTGGTGGCAGCTATGCTATACCTTTTAGGAACACTGGTTAAAAAATTATTTATCTCCTGTTTATAAGACAATTGTTTAACAAACATATCTATATTGGGGTTTTTAGAACCTGGTAATGGACCGAATTCATAAGCAGAATATAAAGTTGTAATAATTAAAAAAATATAAATAACACTGTTTGACAGTTTTGGTAAAATTTTTTTTATGTTTTTTACTGCAAATATTGCGCTTGCAAAAAGAAACGGAGTAATTGTTGCCGTATATTGAAAATAAATCTGACGTAGTTGAGAATTATTACTTAAAATATTAATAAGAAAATCGGGTATGGTAAAAATTAAAAAAAGAGGAGAAAAGACAGATGTAAAACCCAATGGTAAAAACAGTTGTTTAAGATAAATTAATCGGTCGGGTTGAATTAATAACGAAAAAGTTTTTGAAGGATACAAGATTATATTTTTAGCTATACCTGTTGGAGATGAGCCAAAATCAGAGTAGTAAGATAATGCAAAATGATTGGATCCTCTGGCAGCCGGTATTGCAAACCAAATTAATAAATAAAAAATTATAGAACAAATAACAAAAACAGACATGCCAAAGACTTTTCTTTTTCCAATAGTTGCAATTATTAGTCCAAATATAGCTATTGTTGTCCAAACTTGTTCTTTGGTTAGTGCAGCAAGTACTGCCAGTAGTAAAAACAACAGGTATTTTTTTCGCAAGAGATAATAAATTGCGCCTAGCAGAAATGTTGTTGCCAAAGTTACCGCATGAAAATCAAAAAGATTTGCGTATTGCACGCTTGGGTTAAGTAAATATAATAGTGAAAAAATAAGGGAATAATTTTTATTTCTTAAAATCATTTTTGCCAAAAGAAAAACATAAATTGCACCTGCGGCAACAACAACAGATTGTATTAACAAAAGCATTCTGGGATCAGACCAAATAAAATAAAATGGTGTAAGTAATACAAGAAAAAAATCTGCATGAATTGCAAGTCTGGAGATTATTTCCGTACCATCAGGATCAGTCAGTTGAAATATTCTTCCGTGTTTTGTATTCCAGACTACCTGATCCATATTGCCAAGATCAAAACGGCCGGTATAAAAGTTATCGTACCGCATAAAACTTGCTGTAGTAAAGTAGAATATATATATAACGACTAATAACATAACTACGAGTTCCTGTTTATGATTTTCCACAAAAAACTCTAATTTTTGGACAAGCTTACTTTTTGTGGTTTTCCAAATAAATGTAAATAAGAAAAATATAAGCTCAGAAATTATAAGTATTACTCTTGAGTAAATAGCGGCAAGTCCCGCAAGGCTTAAAGGTGTAAGCTTTGAGAGGCCAAATGTTATAGCGCCTTCTCTTACACCAAGTCCCATTGGAGCAACCAGAGAAAGATATCCAAAAAGAAACGATAGCACAAAATAGCCAACCAGACTTATAATTAACGCTGGAGATAAGAATAAAACGGATGATATAGTAAAATAATATCCCAAGCCAAAGAAAAACATAAAAATAATCGAGATGCAAAGCAGAAAAAAAATAGTACGCTTTGGAAAATTGGGTAGAATATGCTTTATTATAGAAAAGGGTTTAGCGTTAATACGGTCGGTAAATATTCCATGAAATATAAACAGAACTAAACCAAGGATAGCCAAAGCAGAAACAATAATCATAGTTTGTGTGTAGGGGAGGTTATTTAAAACGTAATTTAAAACAAAAGGCGTAGCAAACAAAGAAACAACTAAGCTCCCCAGAAACAAAAATTCTACCTCTATAATCAGCGAAGAAATAATTATCTTAGAAGGAATTTTTTTTTCCGAGAAGAAGACTGTTCTGCTTAAAAAAGACCAAATATTCCCGGGAACAAAACGCCTAAGTTCTGTTAATTCCCAGAGAAACATAGTTTCTCTTAAAGAAACATTAAATCCTTTATTTCCTATAATTTTTTGCCACAAATAACCCCGAAGAAAATAATAAATAAAAAAACACAGCATTCCAAGGGCAAGTAAAACAGGATTAAATTGAATCAAGTCGTAAGCAAGGAAATCTTTCCTTGTAAGAATAGTTTTTAAGATGAAAAAGAAGGCGATTATCGTAATTGGCCAACCAAGAAAAAATTTTAAAGTAGGTAATAGTTTTTTCATTTAATTATAATCAAAAGCGCGTGGCTGTCGCGTTTGACGCGACGCAACATATCTAAATATTGCGCGTCCGGGGAGACTCGAACTCCCAACCACTGGTTCCGAAGACCAGTGCTCTATCCATTGAGCTACAGACGCTTCTTGCTACCCTATTATAGCGGAAAATTGGTTGTAATTAAAAGTAGTGAAGTAGTGAAGATTCAAAGTTTATTTCATCGACAAAATCTTCCAATTGGGGTTCTCTTGTGTGTTAGGTTTACCAGCATTGGCAAAATACATTTTCGATTCAGGCTGACCATCCCAAACTTCCCAAGGAGGTCTTCCAACTAAATTCCAGTGTCCATCGATAAATTTTTGTGGATACTTATTTTGGACAAACGCTTCGACCAACTCTCTAATAAAAGTTGGTTCTTTGTCTATATTTTCTGCTATTTCCGCAGCAATTTCGGCTGGAACAATAAATTGCATATCTAGAAAATTTCCCGGTCTTCCTCTATAACGAGCACTTTGTGGAAGTTTGCCATCTAGTCTATCGACAGCTCGATAAGAAATAATAACTGCTGGTTCTTCCTGACCATACCCAACAGCTTCTCTTACTGTTTTCTGACCAGCTAATTCGTAGTAATCTTCAGTTTTTGCTGCTCTGAGAAGATTTCCTTTATTAACTATTCTTGTCTTTTTTTCATATTTATTAAAAGGTGCCATTACTAAAGCCTCATGTATTCCCTGTCCATTTAACCATTTTATAAACTGGGTTTGGTCCCATCCTTTCGTAAACGTTTCAGGACTGAATGTGGCACCTTTCAGTGGCGTATGAGCGTCTACGTTTTCAAAATAAATTCCAAAATTGGCATAATATTTTCTTACACCAGTTTGATATACACCCAAAAAACCAGTACGCCTATCTGTTGCAGCACCATCATCCCAAGTACGCAGTTCGCTATAACCTGTTTTCAAGGCATTGCTGATTATTCTTTCTTTATCCGTAGGCGGTTTTGGATCACCAAAGCCTTGTGTGTCTATATCTTGAGGCGATGGTTTTGGCGCATCGTTATCCATAGTGAGCCGCACAGGAGTCGAACCTGTAACCTACTCCTTAAGAGGGAGTTGCTCTGCCAGTTGAGCTAGCGGCCCGCTTGACATTACTAACATAGTATACTATACGAGGTAACATGAGGCAAGAAAAAAGAATATCTGGTATAATTATAATACTATGAGACGAAAAACAAAGATTATCTGCACTATTGGCCCTGCATGTGAATCCGAAGCAATACTCGAACAAATGGTAGTAGAAGGTATGGATATAGCCAGATTTAATTTTTCTCATGCAGCGTATGATCAGTTTACAAGGGTGCAAAAGCTTCTTGAAACATTCAATAAAAAATATAACAAAAAAGTAAAAACCCTCATTGATCTTCAAGGTCCGCGTATTCGTGTAGGTGACCTGCCCGCAGATGGAGTATTGCTCGAAGAAGGAAAATACGTTACGTTTACAATAAATAAAGAAAACAAAAATGCTATTTTTATTAACGATCCTTACATTCACATTAATATAAAACCAAGGCACCCTATGTATCTGGCAAATGGAGATATTGAACTACTTGTCATAAGTAAAAATGGAGAAGAAATAAAAACTAAAATAGTCAGAGGCGGAGTTTTATATTCCCGAAAAGCTGTAAACGTTCCGGAAACCGTTTTAACAACCAGCGGACTTACGGAAAAGGATATCAAAGATGTAGAATTTGCTATGGCACATAATGCTGATTACATTGGTCAATCGTTTATTAAAGATGCACATGATATTTTTAAACTTCGGAAACTGATTAGGGATTCAAAATCTCAAATTATTGCAAAGATAGAAACAAAGCAAGCTGTAATTAATATAGACTGGATTATTCAGGTTGCAGATCTAATTATGATTGCCAGAGGAGACTTGGGCATAGAGATGCCTCTTGAAGATCTTCCCCTCATTCAAAAAGATATAATTAGACGGGCAAATGCCGAAGGAAAACCAACAATTGTTGCCACACAAATGCTTCTAAGCATGGTAAATCACTACCGGCCAACCAGAGCAGAAATCTCAGATGTTGCCAATGCAGTTTTAGATGGAGCTTGGGCGGTTATGTTATCCGAAGAAACAGCTTTTGGGAAATACCCACTTGAATCTGTTGAATATTTGGTAAAAACGATCACTAAAATTGAGCAGTATCAGTCAAATTAAGAACTTTTGCAAGTTGAACGACATCCTGTGAAGCATGCTTAATCCGTATTTTTTGATCGCCATTTGGTGCTGTTTTGTTCCGTAACCTTTGTGCTTTGCAAAACCGTACTGCGGGTATTTCTTGTGAAGCTGTTCCATAATATTGTCCCGTTCAACTTTAGCGATTATTGAGGCTGCAGCGATTGAAAAACTTTTTTGGTCTCCCCTAATTATCCCTTTTTGATTTTTTAATCCTATGCCCTTAAAATATTTAATGTGAAAACCGTCAACTAAAACAAATTTTCTTTTGTTGGGAAATCTTTCCAGGATTGTTTTTATGGCTTTTCTGAATGCCATCTGCGTTGCCTTACCTATACCTAATCTATTAATAATACTAACTGAGATTTCTGCCGTTGTAGAAAAAAGCACCAATCTTTTTATTAGTGTATTTAATTTCTGTCTGGATTTTGACGAAAGCTGTTTTGAGTCTTTTACCTCGTCAAGGATACTCCTCGACGTATAAGAATCTTTGGAGAAAATAACTGCGCCTACCAAAACGGGGCCTGCAAATGCTCCTCTTCCCACTTCATCCATTCCTATAACCAACTCATACCCTTTGTTCCAAAATTCCTGTTCTTCTGTAAACGAAGGTTTTTGCGACATTAGTCATCTCCATCCTCCAATTCTAGCATATCATTTTTAATTTGTGGAAGCGTATTTCCCATTATCCCTTTTAGATCTCCATGCATCCCATATGTATTGTCAATTACCTGTCTTATATTTTTTTCGTCTCTTGCCCATTTACTCGAAAAATATCTTTTTTCTTTCTCGATTTCTTTTTGCATGTTACTAAACGCTTCGATAATTGCTTCTACTCTATATTTAAATTCCGTACCGGTAAGATATGTATAAAGAATTTCCATTTTTTCGTCTTTTGCTTTCACAGAATTTCTAATATAAAAAAGTTGAATAAGTTTTGCCCGAAGCGTATCGGCAAGAGGGAAAACAAAATCTTCTTGTGTAACCCAAATGCTGTCCCGAAAACCGGCATTTTTCATGTCTGTTGGCAAAATAACAGAGATTAGCACTGCTTCTTCCGCGTTAATTGTCCGTTTATCGTTTTTGAGTTTTGCAATCCATTCTTCATTCCATGTTTTTGTGTTTTTTAACTCCCATAAAATTTTACCAACAAAATTTCCATTTCTATCCCATACTTCCTGAACAATATCTGCGCCCTTAATTCCTTTTCCAACAGGTAAAATTTTATCGTGCCTGTATTGGTGTTTTAAATTTTCCTCAAAAGTCTGCTCAAATACCTCTCCTTGTGATTGTTGCGATCCCTGGGTAAGTTTTCGACGCATCTCTTCGTTTGATTTAAGGGCATCCTGCAATTGTTTTTCTTTTTCTAAAAATTTGAGCCTTTGCTCTTCCTCTGCTTTTTTTTGCGCATCAAGCCTTATTTTATCTTCTTCTTCAAGAAGCTTTTTTTGCATCTCAAGTTCTGCCTGATCTTTCTCTTTTTTTGACTGCCTAACAGCTTCGTTAAGCTTTGTTATTTGTTTGATAAACTCTTTAATTTGCTCATCTTTGGAAGCTGAATCATCTTTGGCAAACTTAAGTTGTAGCGCAAACTGTTCTTGGAGTCGTTTTGTTGACTGATCTATTGCCTGTTTTTTTACTTCTTCAAGCTCTTTTTGGTGTTTTTCTTTTTCCGTAATTCTTATTTTTTCCTCTATTTCATGTTTAAACGCCTGTGTTAATTCAACAACTTTTCCGCAATGAGGACAAACAATATTATTCATAAGCTATTGATGGGCTATAACATAATAGCTATCATTTTTATTTTTTGCAAGGATAGACAATTATAGTTTACATAAGCCCAAAAAGAAAGTATAATTTACAATAATTCTACATAAGATTGACTCTTGGGAGCTTATCTGTTAGCATCATTGTTAATATATTTGTAAGCAATGAAAACATTGATTCGAAAGACAGCGTTTAACGCATTTGCCTTGTTTCTTTTGTCTCAACTTCTGGCTGGTGTAAAAATTATAGGAGGAATAGAAACGCTGCTTTTGGGAGGATTTATTCTTACACTTTTATTGCTATTCGTAGAGCCAATACTTAACATTGTAAGTTTACCTTTAACTTTTGTTACGCTTGGCTTATTTTCTTTTATAACTCATGCAATATTATTTTATTTATTAACTATACTTATGCCAACAATAACAGTAAATTCTTTTGTTTTCCAGGGATTGTCGTTTGCGGGGTTTATTGTTCCTAAGTTAGGATTAAATATGCTTTTTGCTTATATACTTGCCGCATCTGTACATTCGGTGATTATTTCATTTTTATCATGGTTAACAAAAAGTTAATATGAATAATAAAAAAATTGTCTGCCTTGGTGGCGGAATAGGTACGGTTAATTTAATTAAAGGGCTTAAGGAGTATACAGACAATATAACTGTTATTGTTTCTATGGCAGATGACGGAGGCTCGGCTGGTAGGCTGCGCAGGTTTTACGGCGTACCACCTCCAGGAGACTTAGTTAGTTGTATCGCTGCAATGTCCAGAGTAGATCCATTAATGCGTGAGTTGCTTACATACCGGTTTTCCGGCAATAGGTATGGGTCTGACAGATCTCTTCCCGGTCATAAGCTTGGCAATTTAATTCTAGTTGCTTTAACCTCGCTTACAGGAGATTTTAATAAAGCTGTTGCCGAAATGCAAAAAATTTATAATACCAGCGGAAAAATTCTTCCTTCTGCAATAGAAAATGTTTCTATTTGGGCAACAACCACAAGTGGGGACAAAGTTTACCGCGAAGAAAATATTGATCTTGGTAAATTTACAGGCAAAATAGAAAAATTATTTTTAAAACCAAGTAATCCAACTACTCCGGAAGAAGCAAAAAAGGCGATTTTAGAAGCAGATGTGGTAATAGCCGGCCCGGGAGATTTGTATACAACTATAATACCGGTTTTACTGGTACCGGATATTCAGAAAACACTAAAACAGTCTTTAGCAAAAAAGTTTTTTGTTGTAAATGTTGCTAATAAGTTGTTTGAAACTCCTGATTATACAATCAATGATTATATAAACGCTATTGTCAAACATTGTAATTCAAGAATTTTTGATTATTTTTTTGTTAACAACAATCACGCGCTAAAAATTCCGAAAAAATTTAATCGACAATACGATTACGTAGATACCAATCATGTTTCGAAAGATCATAAATATAAAATTGTAGAAAAAGACCTTATAGATGACAGTTTTCCCTTGTATCATAGTTCTCAAAAACTTGCAAAAGCTGTTATTGAAGCGTTATAATATTTAGCATAAAGCTCTGATAATATGATTTTCATTATTTTACAAACTATTGTTGCCTTAGCGCTAATATTAGTTATTCTACTTCAAATGCAGGGTAGCGGATTATCAACGGCTTTTGGCGGAGGAGGAGAATTTTACAGAAGCCGAAGAAGCATCGAAAAAATTTTGGTTTGGGCAACTGTTATTTTATCCATTTTCTTTGCTGTATTATCTATTGTGCTTCTCCTACCCCGGTGATAAAAGTAATTAAGAAAATTAGAAATTCAGATATGAAGATGTAAATTTCCTATAATTAAATATTCTAATTTCTTTATTTCTTAATATCTCAATCTCTCTAAGTATGATTGTTTTTAGAAGAAGACTAATATATTGGTTAATAAAAGAATATGTTAGAAAGTGGGGCAAATCGATTCTCCTCTTCTTTTTTATCGGATTAGTTGTTTTTTTCTTTCTTCGTTTAACGTCTGCTTCTATTTTGTCTAAAATTCCAATCGGTGAAAAAGAGTCAATCGGACTTGTTGGAGCACATACTCTTGATGATTTACCAACAGTTATTTTAAAAAACTTATCCAGCGGTTTAACTTCTATTAATGCTAAAGGAAATATTATTCCCGATATTGCCAGTTCTTGGAAAATTGAAGATGACGGAAAGAAATATATTTTTTATCTAAAAAAAGACATTCGTTTTAACGATGGGACCAATGTTACTGCAGATTTAATAGATTTTAATTTTACCGATGCTCAAATTAAAAAGCTGGATAAGTATACCTTGGAATACGATCTAAAGGAAAGTTATAGTCCTTTTTTGGTTAGTGTTTCCAGACCAATTCTTAAAAAAGGATTGGTTGGGGTTGGATCATACAAAATAAAAGGAGTAAATTTAAACGGAAACTTTATTCAATCAATAACACTTGTATCAACAAAAGGAGAACATAAAATAAAAATATATCATTTTTATCCGGATAATAAATCGTTAAAAACGGCATATGTTTTGGGAGAAATTTCATCTATTTTAAGCATTCCGGATGTTAATTTTAAAAATACAACCTTAGCTAACTTTTCAAATACAAAGGTAGAGAAAAAAGTTAATTACGGACAATTGGTTACATTATTTTTTAACACGCAAAATTCTGCTTTATCAGATAGAAATATACGAACAGGTTTAGCCTACGCACTGCCTGATAATTTTTCTACCGGTAAACGATCCTACTCTCCGTATCCTCCATCGTCCTGGGCGTACACAGATCAATATTTATACACTCAAGACTTAGATCGGGCTCATAGATTAACCGATAGCCTAAAAACAGCCAGCGGATCGGCAGCGACGGTAACTATCAAGTCCCTTTCTAAATACAAAGAAGCCGCATCCATAACTGCAAATTCATGGGAGAAAATTGGGATAAAAACTAAAATTGAATTTGTAGACAGCATTCCAACGGATTTTCAGGTTTTTTTAGGTGATTTTTATGTTCCCAAGGATCCTGATCAATACAGACTCTGGCACTCAAATCAGGAAAATAATCTTACGAAATATGAAAATAAAAGAATAGATAAACTTATTGAGGATGGAAGAAAAATTATCGATTTAACAGTTCGTAAAAAACTTTATTCCGACTTCCAAAAATATCTCCTCGCCGATTCTCCCGCAATCTTTCTCTATTTTCCCTATGAATACGAAATCACGCGAAAATAACATCTTACTTGACAATAAGTGCACAAAATAATATCATCTCATCCATGGAAGCTAGAGTAGGCAGAACAGGCGCTAGAATAGATATTCGCCCAAGATTAGGAGGCCGTATCGTTCCAGAATCATTAGTAGGTGATTATCTACGTATTAGAAGTATAATGACGGACTACGACATATCAGGAGGTTTTGCTCCGATTGCTCAAACTAAAAGACTGTTAGGAAAAAATCCGAGGGATCCAAATTTGGTTGCGGTGAGAAGATTTCAAAAACAAATGGCGTATCATGAACAGCTAGAAAATATTAAAGCTAAGCTTGCACAGGGTGGATTAAGTCGTCGAAAAAGAGTTGCAATGACTTTAAATTCATTTAAGTTACAAGAATTAATAAATCAGCAACATTCAACCAGAAGCGAAACACAACCTCCAGAAAGCTAGCTTGATTCTTGAGAACCAAGAAAATATTTAGATCGCAGTTTTCTATGATATGTAATGGCAAAACGGTGAGCTTCATCTCTAATCCGCATCACCAAATGAAGAGCCGGTGAATTTTTGGGCAAACTTAATTCTTTAAAATCTGACGTAATAATTGTTTCCTCCCGTTTTGCTAATCCAATCAATGGAATTGAGATATTTTGAAGCGCAAAAGCAGCAAGTGCCGAGGATATTTGTCCTTTTCCTCCATCAACTACTATTAAGTCAGGATAGTCCCATTCGCTATGCCTTAATCTTCGTGTAATAACTTCCTTCATCATTTCAAAGTCGTTTGGACCGATCAATTTTGGGTTGATGCGAAATCTTCTGTAGAAGCTGCTTTCTTTTTTACCGTCTACAAACACAACCATCGACCCCGTGGCATATTTCCCCGAAATATTTGAAATATCGTAACATTCAATTCTATGAGGTGTTTGAATTGTCATTCCTGCATCAGTTAGATATTGAGCTAATGAATCTAATTCATGTTGCCTTAGATCTTCACTAAGATTAGGGTTTGTTTCGTATTCAAAAGGCTTGTGGACCGAATTTGTAATTAAGGTAATTGCTTTAATCTTTTTTTGTAAATTTTGCGCATTTTCATAAGCTTCTTTTTTACTTAAGTTGTCTCTTTCTTTCTCCAGCTCTTTTATAATTTTCTCTGATTTTCCGCTTAGAAATAAGACAATATGTTTAATATTTTTTTTATACTGCTTTTTAGTCTGTGCTGAATCAAAAACGGCAGGACATGGGCAAAGCCCCAAGTGGTAATAAAAACATATGCGCTTAGGGTGATTTAATACCGATTGAAACGGAAAAATTCTTCTGATTGTTTTTAAAACCAAGCGCATATCCCCGGTATTAGGATATGGACCAAAATAAATAGAGTTTTTGTCCTCCATTCTTCTGGCAATTAATACTTTGGGATAATCATCTTTTTTGGTAATACGAATTAGAGGGTAAGCTTTACCATCGGTAAGCTTTACATTAAACATTGGGTTGTACTTTTTAATAAGATTTGCCTCAAGAAGTAAAGATTCTATTTCTGACCTAACTACTATAAATTTAATTTTTTCGATTCTTGAAACCAGAAGCTTTGTTTTTTCTCCTAGTGTGCTGTTACGTATAAAATAAGAAGAAACGCGATTACTTAAATTTTTAGCCTTTCCCACGTATAACACTTCGCTCTTTTTGCTTAAAAAGAGATAGACGCCTGGCTCTTGCGGTAAAGATAGATAAGATAACGATTGTAATACCTGCAAATAAAATTCCTCCTATAATTGCCCATTTCGTAAGAAAAAACGGGGTAATCACAATATTTTGGGAAATTGATTTTTCCCCAACCCGTATTGTAACTTTAGCATCTGCTTTTGTCAAAAAAGAGGTCTTATTAAAAGAAACGGGAATCTTAACATATCCAAAAGGAGGAATGTCATTAACCTTTAAATACTTTTCAACCGGAAAAAGAAAATTGCTCTCAACGGTTAACATCTGTTGAGAATACATAGTTGGTCCGTTGTTTTGTAAAGTAATAAACCCATCAATAGGAATTCCAGCTAAAACTGCAGACGGAACAGAAAAAATGCTCGTTAAAACCGGTAAAGCTTGGTCGTATGAGTCTATAAAAGAAACGTTTACATCCTTTTTGTTTTTTGTCTCTTCCAACTTGTATCCGCCTGCAGTAACAGGATATCTGCTATCAATTCCTTTAATAACAAAAGCAAAATGATCAAAATCAAGCGTGTCAAAGTAATCGGTTCCGCCGGTTGTATTTCCCCACGTTGGGTCAATCATTATCCACGTTTGCAATTCTTTATCATAATATTCCGGCCAGGCATGTAAAACGTCTTTTTCTAAAGACAGCGGTCTTTGAGTTTCGTTTTCTGTATAAGCAAACCCATCCACTTCGCGGGCAGGTATCCCCGATGCTCTGGCAATAGCAATAAAAAGATCTGTAAATTCAAGACAAACCGCCGAAGAGGGGTTTTTAAGCACTTCTACGGCACCTAGACGCGCTTTATTATCGGTTACACGGGAGAAATCGTAATTTAAATTTTTAACTACATATTCATAAATTGCCCTTGGCGTTCTTAATGACCTAGAAAGTTTAACAATATCCTCGTTTTTAGTTTGCCAGTAAGTAGTTTCGTTAAGATATTTTGCTAATTCTTTATTTGACTCGACCTGTTTTTTTGGATAAAGATTAACCTGAGCTTTACCTTTTACTCTTATATCTTTTTTTTGCGAAGGCGCCAAAAAATATTGAGCTAACCAGTTTCCATCTTTATCTATAATTACGTTTGCAGGCTTTGGCTCTATACTGTCTATTGTTATATCCTGATAATTGGTCGAAGGGGGCAGGGCAATTTCGGTTTTAATAGGAAAAACATGTTTGTTTTTAAGGTGATAATCTAAAATAAATCCGTATGATTGATTCTTTCCAAAACCAATTGATATTCCGGACTTTCCAAGCTGCTCTTTTGTAAAGTTAAGATCTTGTATTGATTGACCTGGCTTCATGTAAGTCGGGGAACCTAAAGATGGCGGAACTTTAACGTGTACATTAAAACTGGAAAACTCTCTTTGGTCTGCAATTCCTGGAATATTTACTTCCCAAACAGTTCCCTGCTTTTGCACAACGTCATCCGTATCAAAAGAAATATTAAACAATAAAACATTATTTATCCCGACAACCCGTTTATTAAAATTAACTCCAACGCTATATCCCTCGCTTGATTTTTCTACTTCAGGCGTTATTAAACCGTCTGAGTCAGATGCCGAAACATTACGAATGTTACTAAATCCCGCCCTAATTTTATATGAAGACGCATAGTATTGGCTTGTTGTATTTGTTAAAGAAGCATTAATGGAAACGTGTGTTAATCCGCTTTCTAAAACTGTGTAGGTAACGTCGTATGAGGTTAAAAAGTTTTCCTGGGCAAATGCAGGAGGCAGAAAAAGAAAATAGAAGATAGAAAACAAAAAACAGAAAGTTAAGAATAATTTTTTAATCACTTCTTAATTATTGTACTACTTTTACAATACTTTCTTCAAAAATTTTCCTGTATAAGATTTTCCGTTTCTGGAAACCTCAAAAGGAGTACCGCTGGCAATAATTTCTCCACCTTTATCCCCGCCTTCAGGTCCTAGATCTATAATATAATCCGCGTTTTTTATAACATCCAAATTGTGCTCAATTACAATTACCGTGTTTCCTTTATCAACGAGCTTTCTTAATACCAGCAATAATTTTTCCAGATCTGCAAAATGAAGCCCGGTTGTAGGCTCGTCTAAAAGATACAAAGCATTTGTTCCCCTCTTGGAAAGTTCTGTTGCCAATTTAACTCTTTGTGCTTCCCCGCCTGATAATGTTGGCGCAGGCTGGCCAATTTTAATATACGCTAATCCAACATCGTTAAGTGTCTGGAGTTTATGCGAAAGCCCCGGAACAAACGAAAAGAAAGAAAGCGCCTGAGCTACGCTCATATCCAAAACTTCCGCGATATTTTTTCCGTTGAAAAGAATTTCCAGCGCTTCGCTATTGTATTGTTGTCCCCTGCAAACATCGCACATTATATAAACATCCGGTAAGAATTGCATCTCAATTTTAATTTGCCCTTCGCCTTCGCACTCCTCACATCTACCACCTTTAACATTAAAAGAAAAACGACCAACACTATATCCACGCATCCTTGCTTCTTTGGTTTTAGCAAATAAATCACGTATGTAAGTAAAGCTGCCGGTATAAGTGGCAGGGTTGCTTCTTGGTGTTCTACCTATTGGTGATTGATCTATTAAAAAAACATTTGTAATATTTTCCGCGCCGTCTAAGTTTAAAAACTGCCCGGGTTTTTCTCTGTGAAACGGGTTTTTTCTCTGCATTAAGGCGTGGTACAAAATATTATTAACAAGAGTTGATTTTCCGCTTCCGGAAACTCCCGTAACTACTACCAGCTTATTTAAAGGGAATGAGGCATTGATGTTTTTTAGATTATGTTCTTTTGCGCCGGAAATTGTAATCGACTTATTATCCAGTAAATTTTTCATTTGAGGTTTAATTATTTCAATTTTTTTACGTCCGGATAAATATCTACCGGTAACAGACTTTGTATTTTTCTTTATTTCATCTATTGTTCCGAGAGCAATAATGTTTCCTCCGTTTTCTCCTGCTGCCGGTCCAAAATCAATTAAAAAATCCGAAGCTTCCATTGTTTCCTGATCGTGTTCTACAACTAAAACAGTATTACCTAAATCACGAAGTGTTTTTAAAGTTTCGATAAGCTTTTTATTGTCCTTTTGATGTAGTCCAATAGAAGGTTCGTCCAGCACATATAAAACGCCTGTTAGTCCGCTGCCGATTTGAGAAGCAAGTCTTATTCTCTGTGCTTCTCCACCGGAAAGTGTTTGTGCGCCCCTGGAAAGCGTTAAGTAATCCAACCCTACGTCAACCAAAAACTTAAGTCTGCTTAAAATTTCTTTTATTATAATTTTTGCAATTTCTTGTTCTCTTGCGGAAAAAGTTAATTTGAGGTCTTCTATAAACTGAAAAGCGTTAGCAATAGACATGTCCGATACGTCAACAATAGATTTTTTGTTAATTGTTATGGATAGTGCTTCTTTTTTAAGTCTTGAGCCCTTACAATCGGGACACTTTTCGTAACGCATAAATTTTTCCACCTGAGACTTTACAAAAGAAGACTCAGAATCTTGATATCTTTTTTTCAGCTCCCATAAAATTCCTCTAAACGGTTCGTAGATTAATGTTTCTCTTCCCCATCTGTTTTTTCCAACAACTCTATATTCTTTATCTCCTGTTCCCAAAAGAAGTAAGGTTTTTTTCTCTTCCGAAATATCTCCAAATCTTTGAGTTAAAGAAATATTGTTTTCCTTACAAAATGTTTTAAATGTTCTGGAAAACCAGGTATCGTTTTCATCAAGATTAGGATATGGCATAACTCCTCCTTCGTTTATAGAAAGATTTTTGTTAAACACCAAGTCTTTGTCTACGGTCAAAATTGTTCCTAAACCATCACATGTTGGACATGCGCCATGAGGCGTATTAAAAGAAAATATTCTGGGTTCCACTTCGGAAAAAGAAATTTTACAAAAAGCGCAGGCAAATTTTTCGGAAAAAAGCCTGTCTTCCATTTTTTTAGGTTTTTCCGGAATTTCAAATCCTTTATCATGAATGACAGAAATAATCATTTCTCCGTTACCAAACTTTAGTGCCTGTTCAACGTCGTTGGATATTCTTTGACTGTCTGTTTTTTTAGTAAGAGAAACGGAATCTACTACTAATTCAATTGTATGCTTGTTGGTTTTAATTAAAACAAATTCATCAGAAAGCAGAAATATTTCTCCATCTATTCTTACTTTTTTAAAACCCTGCTTTTTTAAATCTATAAAAAGCTCTGTGTATTCACCTTTCTTGTCTTTAACAATTGGAGCTAGAATTAACATTTTTAAATTGCCGGTTGAGGTTTTTCTTAACAACTCAAAAATTTCATTTACAATTTGTTCTTTAGATTGCCTGGCAATTTCCCGTCCGCAGTTTGGGCAGTGCGGATGACCAATTCTTGCAAATAAAAGCCTTAAATAATCGTATATTTCCGTAACCGTTCCAACCGTAGAGCGGGGATTATGCGATACTCCTTTTTGATCAATCGATATTGCAGGCGAAAGACCTTCTATTGCATCAACATCCGGCTTTTTCATTATTCCTAAAAACTGACGCGCATAGGATGAAAGAGATTCTACATACCGGCGTTGGCCCTCGGCATAAATTGTGTCAAAAGCCAGAGATGATTTTCCACTACCCGATAAACCGGTTAAAACAACCAATTTATTTTTTGGAATTACTACGTCAATGTTTTTTAAGTTGTGCTCTCTTGCGCCTTTAATTACAATATTTTCCATAATTTTCGTAAGCTTTCAAGTTTAACAGATTTGATTTGACTTGTAAACTAATATAGAATGCAACTATGAATATTATTCAAGGTAAAGTTAGAAAAGGAAAAAAAAGAGGTAAGGCATTAGGATTTCCAACGGCAAACATTCCTCTTCACAAAAACATACCGGAAGGAGTGTATGTGTCCAAAACAAAAATCAATGGAGATACTTATAATTCTATAACCTTTATAGGCAGAGCAAAAACATTTAACGAAACAAAATATCAGGCAGAAACTTTTATTTTTTCCTTCGAAAGAAATATTTATAATAAATGGATTACAATCAATTTGTTAAAGAAAATAAGAGATAATAAAAAGTTTAAGTCATCGCAAGAGTTAGTTATGCAAATAAAAAGAGACGAAAAAGAAGCTAAAGAATATTTTGAGAAAAATCAGATTATTGAAAAATAGAATGGCTTGTATCCTGCTGTTTTCGCGTAATAACTTTAGCAACTCTTATCGCCCCAAAAACATCCAGCGCCCTTTTAGCGCAAGTTGAGCAAATTTTTCCATAAAGTTCCAGATTTTGTATCATATTTTGCATTTCGTTTGAATCTAATAACAGTAGTACTCGGGTAATTTCTATGTGTTTATCATTTAACTGAAGAGTACAAAGTAATGTTTGAAAGCAGTTTGTATGGCAATCTAAAAAGTCGGCGAAAAAATCTTTTATTTGAATCGTATTTTCTTTATTGCGGGGCAAATTTTTATTATCGTTAATATAATTCATCCGTCTCCTTTCGCAAATCTTTATTATTAGCAAAAATAATTTTATTTATTAAGCATAAGAAGACAACAAAAAAAACGTAAGGATTAAGAAAGAACTTTAAGATATTAACTAAGTAGCATCTTGTGGCAAAATAAGTTCTCTTACAACTGACGGTTTACCCTCAGTAAATTTATCCTTAGGAGGTTTAAATGAATCTTCTAATTTTTCTACAAGGCGATACATTGCGCTAATCTGATTTGGAAAACTTGTTTCCTCCATAGTGTTGCCTTTGCGGTCACATGGCCTTATAAATAAATCAAAGCGCACACCCTGCGGCGGCTCTACTTTAATTTCTGTAGTATTTACATTGGCAATCTCCGATGTTTCGGGAATACAGATATTAACGCTAAGCTTGATTCCGTATTCCCCACTTACAAATAAAGTAACTTCTTTATCTCCTGAATGCTTATGATTACTAGGTTTACCTGATATTGTTGCAGTTATATCCTCTGCTGCCTTCTGTGCCCAACCCGATTCTGGTAGCTGCATTGAACTAATACCTGCCGCAATTAAAGCATTTTCAATTCTGTCTGTAAATTTTAAAAAGCTAAGATTTAACTCCATGTCTTTGGAAACCTCAGGCAAAGCTGCAATCTTTGCTATTATAATCCTAACGCTAGGCGGATTTGTTAAGATGTCTAGATCTGTAGTTGGGTCATAATCTCTCCAATTATAAACGTTACTTCCCACTATTTCTTCGGGACGGATCGCTTGATCACTCGCTACAACAACAGGAATTCTTTCTACCAACGCATGTGAAAGTCGTGAGGCTCGGAGATTCTCTGCAGCAGAAATTTCTACAATTCCGGCACGGTCGACATATCTATCAAGAGGACCACGCCCCATAGGAAGCTCTGTTGTTCCAACGTGTCTATAAAACACACCTTGTTTTGGACCCTGTTCTGAATAAAGCTTAAGACCACCTTCTTTGCTCATGAATAAATAAAATAAATTAATTGAGCAGCCTTATAAAATGTTTTCGTATTAAATAATAGGTTAAAACTGATGAGTTGTAAATACCCAGTTTTTTGACATTAAAGACTCAAAATTTTATAATATGTAAACAATTAATAGAAAGTTTAAATGAATAAAAAGAAAATTGCGATGATCTCGCTTCATACTTGCCCCTTGGCTTCTCAGGAAGGAAAAGAAACAGGAGGAATAAATGTTTATGTGCTTGAATTGTCAAAAGAATTAGCAAATTTAGGATATAAAATAGATATATTTACACGAAGCCAAAGCAGTAAACAGCCAAAAGTTGTTCGGGTTTCACAAAGTATTAGGGTAATTCATCTTCGCTGCGGACCGGAAAAATATATATCTAAAAAAAAGTTATCCCAGTACGTTAACGAGTTTGTAAAAAGTTTTTATTCATTTGTTAACAATAAAGATTTCCCTTACTCTGTTATTCATTGTCATTACTATCTCTCCGGTTTAGCCGGACTTATAATAAAAGAAAATTCCAAAACAAATATCCCGCTTCTTATGACTTTTCACACATTGGCTTTTATGAAGAATTTAGTAGCCAGAGATGAGTTAGAAAGAGAAGAAAAAGAAAGAATAGACGCAGAGGTACTTTTGGTTAAAAAGTCGGACAAAATTATTGCTTCGAGTGAAAACGACAAGCTTTATCTTAAATATTTATACAATTGTCCCGAAGAAAAATTAACCGTTGTAAACCCCGGAGTAAACACAGAAGTATTTAAACCGATTGATAAAACTACAGCTAAAAAATATATAAAAGCGGATTCTGAACATAAGATTATTTTATTTGTAGGAAGAATAGAACCGTTAAAAGGAATTGATTCAATTCTTTATGCCATGAAAATTTTACTTGAGCGTGACCCAGAACTTAAAGTTTGCTTATGGATTGTTGGAGGAGATGTATCCCAAAGACCCCATCTTTGGTCCAAAGAATTACAAAAGCTCGAAAAATTAAGAAAACTTCTTAATATTACCGCTCAAGTTAAGTTTGTAGGACAAAGACCTCAAAAAGATCTCCCTTTTTATTACAATGCATCCGAACTGGTTGTTATGCCTTCGCACTACGAGTCGTTTGGTATGGCTGCTTTAGAAGCAATGGCTTGTGCCGTTCCTGTTATTACTACTAGTGTAGCTGGTATCTCAACTTTGTTTGACAAAAAACATGAAAGTCTCATAACAACAGCAAACAATCCGTTGTTGCTTGCTTCTCAAATTGATTTTTATCTTACAAATAACAAGGCGCTCGAAAAAGTTAGCAAGGATGTTTTAGAAAAAGTTCAGGATTTTAAATGGAGCAATATTGCTGATGAAATTAATAATATTTATAAAGAGTTAATAAACCGATGAAAAACAGAAATTTTTATATTTTTAGACATGCTCTGGCCACACACAGTAAATCCGGATACGGAGACAAAATTATTTCAGCAGAAATTTTACCGGAGGCAATTGCCCCTATAGAAAAAATGGCAAATTTTTTTAAAAATATTTCTTCTGACTACAATGTATCTTCCGAATATCTAAGATGCCGAGAAACAGCAGAAATAATATCGGAAATTACTAATAAAAATTTTATTTTTGACTCAAGACTGAACGAGTTTCATCAAGAGACATTTCCACAGTTTAAAAATAAAATTTCCAGCTTTCTGGATGATATTAAAAAAAAACGCTATAAAAACATTTTAATCTGTACTCATGGAGCAGTAATAGCGGGTTTAAAAAATTTTATAGTTAATGGAGATTTTAACGCTAACCAGTTATTTGATTATTCTGATTGCGGTGTTCTTGAAATAATCGAAAATGGCCGCGTTAAAAAGATAAATTTTAACCTTTAGTAATTTTTGTAATATTTACAAGTTTATTACGCTGTTTTAACCCCAATTTTAGAAAATTTTTCTATAGTTAAAGTATTAAAGGGGGGTGAACAATATATGGACATGAGAAACCAGACAAAAACGTCAAGCAGCTTAAATTTAATTGCTGGCATCTGGTTAATCGTAGCGCCTTTTGTACTGGGATATGTGGGAACAACTGCGCAAACCAACGATATAGTTTTAGGAATAGTCGTTGGTGCAATTGCGCTAATTAGACTATTTAGGGTGTATAGAGCTGCGTGGTTAAATTGGGTGAATATTCTGGCAGGGCTCTGGTTGATAATTGCTCCGTTTGTACTCGCCTACACAACTATAGCGCCAATGTGGAACGATATAATCTTGGGTGTAATCGTTGTAGTACTATCTGGATGGGCATGGGGTACAAGACCAACAACCGGAGAACGTCACGCTGCAGCATAAAATTGTAAGTCTGCATAAAAAATCAGGTTGGATTTTTTCTTGGATGGAAACAAAACTGGACCCTTCCTTGTAAGAAAGGATCCAGAAAAGCAAATTCTATCAGCTTTATTTTAGTCTTTTGCGAATGGATTCTAAGAAATCTCTAGCTGAATTTTGGCCGCCAAGACCAAAAGCTATTCCCCCGGCAATTGCCAACATTGCTACAAATCCTGTAAACAATATCCTAATTAAATCACTTGCAACACCTAATTGATTTAATACAGCTAAAATAACAAAAACATTAATTGCCCAACGCGCAACCGATGCAATGGCTTGAGCCGTTTCCGGTGAAACGCTTTGCGTCGATGCTAAAATTATGTCGTGCGCCAGCTTCGCAAAAACAAACCCTACAAGCGCAATGATTGCCGCTACGAATACATTTGGCAGATAAAATAAGAATGTATTAAGTACTGTAACAATTTGCGGCAGTCCCCATACATCTGCTGTTGGAATTAAGAAAATTATAATTATAAACCACCGCACTATTTCTGCCAGAATATTTGACCAGCTAAATTCTTCTCTTGCTTCCGGAACGCCATACCTTTTTAGAAAAGCCTCAAATTTGATAGCTTTAAAAAGTTCAAAAATGAGTTGTTTAAAAATAGAAGCAATAATGATGCCTATTACCAAAATAAGCGCGCCTGCTAAAAATTTTGGTACAAAAGATACTAAGGCAGACAATCCGTTATTTATAGAAACTACTAGTGTTTGTCCAATATCCACTATTTATTTCACCTCCTTTCGCACATTAATTTATTTTTATCTAAATTATTTTTACTGTATTAAGTTAATTAATAACAATTTTATCTGGCTATTGTTAAGATTCTTGTAAGAAAAAATTATATTTTTGAGGAAAATTAATGGAATGCTTTTTATTCTCATATTTAGAGAAAGCAATGCCCAACTTATTTAAATGTAGCAATAGCTGGTTATCTTGTCAAGTAGAGGCTTGATTGGTATAATCTATAATGTTAGAGAAACTAAACCAAGTTATAATTACGCAAAATCGCTGCCTTACGAGTACCGATTTTGCGATCCTTGTAGGGAAATCGTTGGGAAAAACCGTGAGGTTTGTCCCATTTGGGGCCGGTAGCTCAGCGGTAGAGCAGGAGCCTTTTAAGCTCTTGGTCACAGGTTCGAATCCTGTCCGGCTCACTGAATGGGATTTCGAAGCTGAAGTTTCGGAATTCCTCTGGCTGGATGGGGTCAGCCAGAGTGTTGCAAAGCCCAGATTATATTCAGGCGAA
>JACPAR010000025.1 GCA_016180725.1 Candidatus Levyibacteriota bacterium
AAATATTGTTGCTGCAATTTTTAGAATAGTTGTTCTCTTTATTGTTTGATTTAAATATGAATACACTTCAAAAAAGGCGGCAGAAAATAAGACAAAAAACAAAGGCATAACAATAGAAATATATCTGTTGCTTCCGCCAAAATACTCCCAAACATCTCCGCCGATATAAATACTGTAAGTTAGTTGAGAAGTAAAAACTGCAAACAAAAGCAGAATATACTTATTGCGTTTAAATTTTAGTAAAAGAAGAGGAATTAAAAAAATAACAGAACTCATAAAATTAAAGGCTACATAAATTCCTCTGGTAATTCTTAAAAAAGCAGGAAAACCGGTTAATTTTAAATAGTAAGTGTTTGGTAGCATTTCTTTGTAATACCAGATTCTAAAAAGAGTTTGCGAGAAAATAAAAAAGAAAAAGAAAGGAAGGCCAAAAAGTAGATTGTTAATCCTATTTTCTTTATCAACGAATAACAAAAAGAAAATTATGGTTAAAGAGGGAATAACCATGTCCATTCTTACTAATGTCCCAAGTCCTAAAATCAGGTAAAGTAAAAAAGAAAATTTTTTCTCTTTTACGCTTTTTAATGCCAAAAAAACAGCAATGCTTGTAAATAAGGTTAATATACTTACCTCTGTTCCTAAAACAACGCTCCAGTTATTTAAAGGAAAATAAAAAGCGGTAAAAATTACACTTAAAAAAACTTGCAACAAAGATTTATTGGTGATAAATTCTGCAATCTTTTTTACAAAGACTATATTTATCGCTAAAAAAATCATGCCGCTTATTTGTATAACTAAGCTGATTTTTTCTCTGGGGATTGGAAAAAGGTGAAAAAGAGCCATATAAAGAGTCCACAATAAATTAGTAAAACCTTCTACTTTTTCTGTTCCCTGGTTCCAAACCAAACCAAACCCGTGGGCAAAGTTATTTGCATATTTCATGGAAATCATTTCGTCATCAAATAAAACAAAGTGTCTGACTCCGTTAATGGTAAAACTTGACCTTAGTATTAATAGTAGAGAATAAAAAGAATAAAAAATTATTATTAAAGTGATATAATATTTTTTGATAAGTTTCATTGCGGATATATAATAGCATTTTTAGCTTAAAGTTGACAAAGTAGGTAAAAAATTAGATAATAAAGCATGGAGCCACAAAAAACCTTACTACCCCTAGGATTAACATTTGACGACATTCTTCTTGTGCCCGGATTTTCGGATTTTTCCCGTGCAGACATTGACTTATCAACCCAAATTACAAAAAACATTAAAATTTCGCTTCCTCTTATTTCTTCTCCTATGGATACCGTAACCGAAAGCAAACTGGCGATTGAGTTATCAAAAGTTGGAGGAATTGGAATAATTCACCGTAATTTAGCAATTAGCGATCAAGCAACAGAAGTTAGTAAGGTAAAAGAACAAGGATTTTTAGTAGGTGCTGCAATTGGCGCGAACAGGGGCTTTGAAGAAAGAATAGAGGCTTTAATTAAAGCAGGCGTTGATGTGGTTGTGGTTGATTCGGCGCATGGCTATAAATTATCGCGGGAAATATTGCAACTTATGAAGGCGCAAAGGCTTTAATAGAAGCAGGTGCAGATGGTTTGCGTGTTGGAATGGGGCCGGGAGCAATTTGCACAACCCGAATAATTTCGGGTATGGGAGTACCACAAGTGACTGCAATTATGGAAACAATAAGAGCGAGTAAAGAAGCTGGAGTACCAATTATTGCAGACGGAGGAATTAAATATTCTGGCGATATTGTAAAAGCGTTAGCAGCAGGAGCATCGGCTGTTATGATGGGGAGCTTTTTTGCAGCAAGTAATGAAGCTCCGGGAAAAGTTGTTGAATTAACCCGCGAACAGGTGCCTCACCGTTTTCAAAGTATTTTAAGCAGCGACAAAACGAGAACATATAAATTCAAAGAATACAGAGGAATGGGTTCTGTTGGCGCAATGGAAAAGGGCGCAAAAATAAAATCAGAAGATGAATATCATGGAAAAAGTTATAAAGACAGAGTTTTGGTTGCAGAGGGAGTAGAGGGATTGGTGCCAATAAAAGGTACAGTTAAAGAATTGGTGGATCAGGCAATAGGGGGGGTAAAATCCGGCATGTATTATGTTGGAGCAAAAACAATTGGGCAGCTTTGGGAAAAAGCCAAATTTATCCAAATTACTCAGGCTTCTCTTACCGAAAGCCACCCGCACAGTATTTTAATAACCAATCCGGGGGAAAATTACCAATAGTTATTAGTTTATAGGTTGTAGATTGTAGGTTATAGATGAGTGGATAACTGGGGACTAATAACTATAAACTAAAAACTATGATCTGTATTATTGACTTCGGTTCGCAAACAACACATTTAATAGCAAGAAGAATAAAAGAATTAGGTGCTGCAACAGAAATTGTTTCTCCAAAATCCGCATTATCAGTTATTAAAAAAGAAAAGCCTAAGGGAATAATTCTTTCAGGCGGACCTGCAGGAGTGTACGAAAAAGGCGCACCCACAGTAGAAAAGGAGATTTTTAACCTTGATATTCCAATTTTATCTATTTGTTATGGCTTTCAGCTTACCTGTTATCTTTTGGGCGGAGAGGTAATTTCTGGGAAAAAGGAATATGGACCGGTAAATTTGCAAATGGCAAATGGCAAATGGCAAATAGCAAAAGATTTGCCAAAATCTTTTGTTGTGTGGATGTCGCACGGGGATGAAATAATCAGACTCCCTGATGGTTTTGAGGTAGTAGGTCAGACAGACCACGTGCCGTTCGCGTTTGCTAACAACAAACACAAAAACATAACAGGATTATTGTTTCATCCGGAAGTTGAGCATACAGAAAATGGTCTGCAAATATTAAAAAACTTTATAACAATTTGCGGAAGTACAGTTTCGGAGCATTTTATTGATATAAAAGAGCTAATAGTAGATATCAAAAAAACAGTTGGTGATTCGTATGTAATCGGCGCAGTGTCGGGTGGTGTTGATTCAACTGTTGCAGGCGTGTTAACAGCAGAGGCAATAGGGGAGAAATTTATACCTATCTTTGTTGATAACGGATTAATGAGAGAGGGTACAGCAGAGCATGTTGAAAAAATTTTTACGAAACACTCCTCCAAACCTATAGTAGTAAATGCGGTAGGGGAGATGCTGGAGAGATTAAAAGGAATTACAGATTCAGAACGCAAAAGAAAAGTTATTGGCAATTTTTATATTGAAATTTTTGAAAAAGAAATGGAAAAAATTTTAGCGTCCGGCAAAGATGCCAAATTCCTAATGCAAGGGACTATCTATTCAGATGTCATAGAAAGCGGAGCGGTGCGACGTCCTGATCAGGAGAAGGATAAAGGGACAAAGCACGCGGCAAAAATAAAAAGCCATCACAACGTTGGCGGATTACCAGAGGAAATGAAGCTGGAGCTTCTTGAGCCATTGCGGAATTTTTACAAAGACGAAGTAAGACAAATAGGAAAAGAATTAGGTCTTCCCGATGAATTTGTTTATAAACAGCCATTTCCAGGTCCGGGTTACGCTGTAAGAATCCGCGGTGAAGTTACAGTGGAGAGGCTTGAACAGGAAAAACAGGCGGATAAAATAGTATTGGAGGAATTAGAAAAAGCAGGAGTATTGCACCAAGTTTTTATATCATTTCCGGTTATGACCGGTGCATTTTCTACAGCTGTTAAAGGCGATGGCAGGCATTTTGGGGAAGTTGTTGCGCTTCGGATCATAGAATCCAAAGACATTATGACAACAACATGGTCAAGGCTTCCCTACGATTTATTGCAAAAAATTTCTTCAAGAATTGTTAATGAAGTTATGGGCATTTCTCGCGTTGTCTACGACATCACCACCAAACCCCCGGCAACTATGGAATGGGAATAAGTTAGTTAAAAGTGCAAAGTGAAAAATTCAAAATTAGAGTAGGTAGCCCATTCCGCAGAGTTTGAGAATTTCATCAAAATTTGTCAGCAATTCTTTCTCTCCGTTTTCTTTGAAAAGCGTAATGGTATGAAACATAACTAAGGGCAAATTTGGTTGATTGATCGCTGTTGCTCGCGGTTCAATAGTAACAGCCATATCTGGTTTAATAGTAAATGATTCTTGCTTATTAACAAAAACTCTTTTATGACTGATTAATGAACAAACAGTACTCCATTCTTTTGATTGAAATTGTTGTTTTTCGTTCTCATCCATGTCTTCATACGAAAAAGGAATCGTGTGGCCAACATTAATAACAGCACTGTCAGTGGTACTTAATACATTATTTACCAAGTTGTATTTCTTATAGAGTTTTTCTGCATATTGGGCAATATCCAAAAGTTGCATATCAACTTTTATATGATCAAAAATCTCGTAGTTGAGCAAAAGGCAGGTTTTTAGATAATTATTTAATTCTTCGTTCTGTCCTAAGTAAAGCGTTAACTCGAAATCACCAATAATCCCTGTGTCTTTATCTACAGGTGAAGCGTAAAGTAGAATAATACCATTTTGTTTATTAAGGAAAATGTCGTTTCTTGGCCACCATTTATCTGGCCTCGCACTTTTAAATTTTGTTCGTGACGTGTCTTTATCAGTTCCAAAAAGAACAATAATTCCATGAGGTGGTGGGATGTACCAGCCATCGGGAAAAATTTCTTCGTGCTTTCGCATTTCCAAAAGCCAGTGATCGCGAAGATCAACCTCAGAAATTTGTTTGTCTTGCGAGAGTAAATCTTTTAAAGCTTTGTAGAGGGAGTCTGCAGCAATAATTCGTGTTTTCTTGCAGGCTTCAAGTTTATCAGCATTCATGATTTTTTCTTAAAGTATACTACTATGTAGCGCTATACTTTAGGCATTAATTTCTTTTAACGTAGGTCTAGAGTTTTGCTTTTGTAAATAAGATTTTTTGGCTGAATCACAACTTTCCTTTCGCCTTCTTTAATGTACCCGGCATTGAGGCTTTCAAAACCTTGTTCTGTGGTAATGTCTTGTGCTTTTTCAATGTCTTTTTCGGGAATAAATAGGGCATAGTCTTGGCCCATGTTGTAAGTTCCGTAAATATCTTCATCAGATAAGTTGGCATGTTCTTGAATAAATAAGAGTATTTCTTGCGGCTCAAAAATATCTTCAATAATATAAGTAAAATTACCTCTTGCTCGCATTACTTTCCGCATGCCATGGCCGGTAATGTTAGAAATATAGTGTATGTCTACTCCCCCATCGAGTAGGGCTTGGACTAGTTTTGCATAAATATTTGTTTTGGTTAAAAGCGCTTGTCCATACATTTGTCCGCTTGGTAATTTTGTGGCGTAACCTTGTGGGAGTTTATTTGCAATA
>JACPAR010000026.1 GCA_016180725.1 Candidatus Levyibacteriota bacterium
CGCAGCCAGTAAGAAGAAGAAAGCCGTTGGGAGGTAGCGCTTTCCGCGCCTTTACCCTGAGGAACGTAGGGCGCCTCCGCGGAAAGCGCGTCAAATCCGCCTTTTTTGAAACTTGCGGACAGCCGCCGGAAAAGAAGAAAGAAAAAACGCAAAAATTTTGACTGAAAAGCTATTTTGTAGTATCATTCTGATAGTACTAAATTATTGATAATACTGCAACATAATAGTACTATCGTAAATAGCTTATGTCAACTCAAGAAAATCCACTAGCAAAAAATTTGAAGAAACTGCGAGAGAAAAAGGGTCTTTCACAAGATCGGCTCGCAAAGCTCGCCGATGTTGCCAACAACACGGTTATTAAGATTGAGCAGGGCGAGAATATAAACCCAACACTTGATACACTAAAGAAAGTGGCGAAAGCTCTTGAGGTTAGTGTTGATGATTTAATCAAATGAAATCAGAAATTACCTTAATTAAAGATAGTGAATGGAGTGTAATTGACGGTGAACCGTGCAGGATATTTGAGTTTATTCCTATGGCTTCAGTCAAGGACGGAAAAGTTTCATCTCTTAGCGGAGCGACGCCTTATGCTTCTATCGAGATAGAATGTAAAAAAATACAAGGAAGGATAACGGGTTTTATTACTCACAAAACAGACTTCTTGAATTTATGGGCAGCTTTCAAAGAAAGAACTGTTAAACATAACGAGGAAGTAATAATTTTTTGGAGTAAAAAACATTATAAAGTTAAACTGTTAAAATTTCTTCCGGGCTTCTGGCCCAAGCTGTGGATAATGGTTTGTCAAAAAGACGCTTATGAAATAATGACTGACCCTAACTACAAGTCGGAATTACAAGGTGAGGCAAGATTCAACGCAGAGAAGGCAATTACGGAGTGGAAACCAGAAATAATGGAATAAAAATATGAGTAAAAAACTTATCAATTACCAACAATTTTTAGAAGGTTACAAGACCGGCGAGGTTACTGTTTTAGTGAATAATTCAAAAGCTGGCGATTTCGTAATGTCTAAATTTGGCGATAAACACAATAAGCCCGCACACATATTTTTTACTTGGCTGGGTATTATAATGATAGTCCCGTTACCAATTATTCTTTTGATTTTTAAAGGATGGATTTTCGCCAGCTAGAAAAAGCGCATCACAATTTGTCTTGCAAAACATGATTGAAAATGAGGATTTTTGGGATTATGTTTTGCTTCACAAAGGTGCAATTATTCAAGATAAAGAAGGCAATGAAATAGAATCGGAATTTTTAGATAGAATGTCAAAAAAACATTCGCAAAATAATGGAAAGTAATTATTTTATAAAGAATAACTAATATGTGGTGGATAATTTTACTTGTAATTGCGGGCTTATTTATTTTCTTCCGACTTTTTGTTGGATTTTTTGGAAACTGGCGTCTAACATTGATTCGCTTAGCCGATTCCTATATTTACGGCATTGAACAGGAAAAGTTATCCGAGAAAAAAGCATTTCTAAAAGCATTACAGTTGAGGTATCAGTTACCCCGAACTGGCGAACTTGTAGATGAATTAGAAAAGCAAGGTTTAAGTGAAGAAGAAATACAAAAAAAGACAACAGAGCTGTTAAGGTCAAATTCCCTAAGACAGGACGCGGAGTATAGATATGAGTATGTATTGAAAAGAAAAGATTTTATAAAGGAAGCTGTTGACCTATCCTCATCGAGAAGTCTTGCCGAAGGTGGTATGTGGGCTGGACAAAAAATTGAAAATGAGATGGAGGATATGTACGGACTACTGCGAGATACAAGGAATTTCATTAAAGATAACGATTACAGTCTCCTAGAGCTTTTAGTGTGCGTGATAATGATTGAATACGGTCATGAAATAAAGAAGAAAAATCGTGATGAAGTAGCAAAAATGATAGAAAATTATTTTAGTAATAGAGTGTATTACCAAAAATACTTGAAAAAATAAAAGCATGGCAATTCATCAAAACATACCCTCAATGCTCCAAGAATCACTACCAGAAATGCTTTTGGTAGCAAAATATTGCATTGAATTTCGCAAAGATACAAATATTTGGCCAGCTCCAGGTTGTTATGGCTATCCATCGGCGTTACTCTTATTGTCTATCACAGATAGTATTGGCTCATATGTTGAAAAAGGAAGTGTAGAAAATCATTTCAAAGTGTTAAATAATTCAACCTACTACGGATTAAGTTTGAGCAATAATGAGTTAAAAATAATTTACAATAATTACCGAAATTTACTCTCCCATAATACAGCAATGGCAACGAATGTTGGTTTAGACATCGGATTAATCAATAGTCCAGTTTTACAAAATCAAAATGGCTTGTATTTATTAAACCTTGTTCCGTTTTACAATGTTAGTGTGCAGGCTGTTAATTCTTTTCTTAAAAATCCGGAAATTTTGAGAAATAATCAAACAATTTTATATATTTATAAGAAATCCTAACTCGCCCGAAGGGCGAGAAAACCGCGCGCGCAAAAAATAGCGGAGGCGCGGCGGGTGGGGGCGCCGCGCTGGAGCTAATCAAATGAAGTTCGACATTTTCGATAAACGGCCAGCAACACCTAAGAAACCTTCAGGCTCGCCAGCCATTCGACTCACTTTGTCCTTCGATAGACTCAGGACGAACCCTGAGTAACATCGAATGGGTTCGTTCGCTCATGGCTACAGCTCATTTATAGCAGTGAGTCGAATGTCCTTAGCGAAGTCGAAGAAGAAAAAAGCTAAAAAAGAAACCTTGATAAACAGTGATTTACAGTTGCTGAAAAAGTTATAACTCATAATACAACAAAAATATCCATAAATAAGCTATACTATGGCCAGGAATGATAGACATAAATCATAACATTCGTTTTTTGCCAGTTCACATTATTAATCCTCAAGCAAACAAAGAAAAGGCAGTGCATACAGGCGAGGAGTTAGAATCCCTAATTACAACACTAGGAGGTAATATTGTTGTCCGGGTTATTCAAAAGCGTGAAAATCCGGAAAACGCAACTTTTATTGGAAAAGGTAAGGTACTGGAAGTTTTGGAAAAGGTAAAAGAACTGCGTGTTGATGTTGTAGTTTTAAATACAATGGCAAAGCCACGTCAAGTTTATGCTCTCAAAAATGCTCTTACAAAGGCAAACCCGCAGATTAGATGTTTGGGATAGGGTCGATTTAATTTTACATATTTTTGATAAACATGCCATTACAACTGAGGCAAAACTTCAAATAGAACTAGCCCGCATGCGATACATGGGGCCAAGAATTTATGGTATGGGTTTTGTTTTATCAAGGCAGGGAGGAGGCATTGGTACTTCTGGAATTGGCGAAACAAACACCGAGCTTATGAAACGCCATTGGAGGAACGAAATAAAAAAATTAACTGATCAATTAGAGAAATTAAGTAAAGCTAAAGAAATGCATATTGAGCAGCGAAAAAGAGCAGGGCTAAAAACTATTTCTATTGTTGGGTATACCAATGCGGGAAAAAGCTCTTTGTTTAATCTTCTTACGGGAAAGCATACGTTGGTTGAAGATGTCTTATTCGCTACTCTTGATAGCACAGTTGGCAAAATGTATATACCAAAGCTACAAAAAGAAGTGTTGGTAACTGATACTATTGGATTTATCCGCAACTTACCTCCTCGTTTAATTAATGCTTTTAAGTCAACACTCACAGAGTCTATTCATGCAGACATTCTACTTCATGTAATTGATATTTCAGATCCCGAAGTAGATGAGAAAATCCATGTGGTCAAAAATATCTTACTAGAACTTGGAAGAGATAATGAAGATGTAATTTATGTATTTAATAAAATAGATGCTGTTTCAGTATTACCGGAAAAAGAATTATGCAAAAAATATGAGTTAAATTCTCCTCTTTTTATATCTGTCAAAACAAGAATTGGAATTCCTAAGCTTCAGGAAATAATTGCAAAAAGGGCATGAAGAAGAAAGATTATCTTTGATCTCTTTTTCCTCATAATTTTTGTTCCAAATAAGACTATAATGTATTTATGGATGATAAAATTCTCCAAAGTTTAATCCTCCTGACATACAAAGGCAAAGTGCTTCTTATGCATAAAACAAATAGCCCAATTGATAAAGAAAAACACCCGTGGTGTCTTATTGGCGCAATTAAAGATAAAAAAGAATCTTTTGAAAACGCAATGTCTAGACGGGTAGAAAAAGAAACAGGAATTAAAATTGAAAAAGTTGAGTTTGTATCAAAGTCTTGCTATCACGCCAGACTAACGGATGATAATGTAAATAAAATGGAACGGGCAGAAAATCAGCTGCTTTATTTTTTTACTCTTAAAGAGCTAAAAAAACTTTTCTTGTCGAATACAACAGCGCAATTTATATCAAAACACAGCGCTCTTATATAAAAATTCCACAAAATCCAAAATGGCTAGCTTTCTTTTGCATTTCCTTACTTTATACAATCTAAATTCTTACTTTATAAATACATAAGTTATTTAAAATGATTTTATAGTAAGTTTAGAGTAATCTAATTCTATTTTCTGATTTCTCTTTATCTTTCTAACAAGTAGACGGTCCACAAAATCCTCTATTTGTAAAAATATATACAATGATGCAACAACCATTGCTCGATAATACACTAAGATTTATTAGAATTACTTGTTTTACATGCAAAAAAAACAGAGAACTTACGCTAAGATTTTGGGAACTAGCAAAAAAAATCGAATGCCCTGTATGTCATAAAAAAGAAGTGGTAATTAAAACTACTAATGGATAAAAGGACTGGTGTCAAGCTAGATCACCTCGAAGGTGTTAGGGGTATATATATAAAAACACGGCGCTCTTATTCTTATCCGAGCTTGAACTCTTGGGCATGGTGTTGGTATAATACCCCTCCATGAATAAGGAGAAGACTGTTTTTATAATTCCAGGCTTTAAACATAAACCTACAAACAAGGCATATAAAGAAATCGCCAGAATGCTTAAGAAAGAAGGATATAAACCTGTTCTTATTAATGTTCCCTGGAAACAAACTACAATCTCTGAAAATGCGCAATATTTTTTGAAAAAATATAAAAAAATAAATACTAAAAAAAAGTACATGCTTGGATTTTCATTTGGCGCAATGATTGCGTTTATTGCATCAACAAAGGTAAGCGCTTCCGGGCTTATACTCTGCTCACTCTCCCCATATTTTAAAGAGGACTTATTAAAAGCAAGTACTAGATTTCTCTCATCCATTACCCAGCAAAGATACCGGGATTTTTCAAAGTTACACTGCGCCAGTTTGGCAAAAAAAATAAAAGCAAAAAAAATTCTTATGCTGTATGGAGCAAAAGAAGAAAAATCATTAATTAAACGCGTAAATAAAGCTTACAGTCAAATCCCATCGAGGCGTAAATATCTAATTTCAATAAAAAAAGTAGAACATAATATAGGAGACAGGAGATATTTACACACAATTCATCAAATAGCGAGAGAATTAAATTAAAAAACTTTCTGTTATACTGGTATTGGTGAAAGATTATTTAACGGCAAATAAAAAATGGTGGAACAATGTTACCCCTATTCATGCGCGTTCCAAACTATATGACCTCGAAGAATTTAAAAAGGGAAAAAGTAGTTTAGTCTCCGTAGAGCAAGAAGAGATTGGAGAAGTTAAAGGCAAAACTATATTACATCTTATGTGCCATTTTGGCATGGACACGCTATCATGGGCACGAAAAGGCGCAATTGTTACAGGCGTTGATATGTCGGATAATTCAATAAGATTAGCGAAAAAATTAAGCAGAGAAATTAAAGTTCCTGCAAAATTCAAATGTTGCGATATATATAATCTTCCTAATGTTTTGAATGAAAAGTTTGATATTATTTTCACTTCGTATGGAGTTCTTTGCTGGTTATCAAATATTAATAAATGGGCAAAAATTATTAATCATTTTCTAAAAAAAGGCGGAATGTTTTATATCGTTGAGCTCCACCCGTTTACAAATATTCTTAGTTTCGACTTTAAAATCTTTTACAAGTATTTTAAAAAAGGGCCGTATACGGATGATTCCGATGGTACGTATACAGATTGGTCTGCCCCTGTAAAAGGCATAACTTATGAGTGGAGCTATACCATGAGTGATGTAATAAATGCGCTGATTAAAGAAGGATTAAAAATAGAATACGTGCACGAGTTTCCTTTTACTATGTACGATCAGTTCCCGGGATTTATGGAACAAAACGAAAAAGGACACTATGTTTTAAAAAATAAAAGAATTCAAATACCTCTTTTGTTTTCTCTGAAAGCTTCAAAATAAACGAAGGTCATAAAGAAAATTTATTGATTTAAATGTTATAATCCAAGTATGAAATTAGTTATTCCTTCGATTAGATATAAAGACAGTTTTATCGAGGCTGTAAAAGAATACCAAAAAGAAGATTTAAACCAGATACGCTATAAAAATTTAAACGCTGATGAGTTAGAAAATAATTTTGCCGCCTATATTACAAAAATTCTTTCGCAATCAGTAGGGGAAAATTTACCAAAAGGCATTGTTCCCGAAACAACCTTTTGGCTTATTGATAAAGGTGATTTTATTGGCAGAGCCTCTATTAGACACGAATTGACAAAAGATTTATTAAAAGAGGGAGGGCATATTGGATACGACATCAGACCTTCTAAAAGAAATATGGGCTACGGCAAAAAAAAAATGCATTAATAACCTGCGACATAACAAACATAAGTTCAAAAAAAGTTATAGAAGCAAATGGTGGAGTTTTAAAAAACGCAATAGAAGTAAACAAAGGAAAGCCGAAAAAACTAAGATATTGGATTCAGATAAACTAATTAATTCATGATCGACAAGCTTAACAACTAGATATTACAGCAAATTTTTGTTGTTAATAAATTGACGTTTTGATACAATCTTACAGGCAAACCAACATGCCCAGGTGGCGAAACTGGCAGACGCGCAGCGTTCAGGACGCTGTGCTCGCAAGAGCTTGGGAGTTCGAGTCTCCCTCTGGGCACAAAACTGTGATAAAATAGTATGATTCATGCGGATGTGGTGAAACTGGCATACACGCAGCCTTGAGGTGGCTGTGCCGCAAGGCGTGGAGGTTCGAGTCCTCTCATCCGCACTTCGCTTCGCTCAGTGCAAGCACATTTTAGTTTAATTATATGGGCTCCTAGCTCAGCTGGTAGAGCGCTACATTTACACTGTAGATGTCAGAGGTTCGAGTCCTCTGGAGCCCACAACAAAAATAAAATAAATACCTCGTTTGGACCTGATATTAAAAAATCCACTATCGTTTACATTTTTCTTATTGTATTGATTTTAGTTTTCTTGGCTCAATATTTTTAATTATGTTCTTATGGGCGGGATTTAATTACCGAGCCGATATGTCAAGCTGGAGGAGAGAAGTTTGAAAAAGCAGAAAAGTCTTGCTAGGGATATAAGTATATATTAAGCAAACCGCCTGTAGGAACAAAAATGAAAATTACTGGAACTTACGTTGTTGACACGCCTTACGGTTGGAAAGAAATCCACTAGATTTCTCAAATTGAAGTTATTAAATAGTTAAGATTTTACTTTGTAAAGAATTCAACTCTATTCGCGTTTTACAAAGTTCAACTATAAGCGGAAATTTGTTAAAACCAAATTCACTGTTCATGTGACCTGCGCCTTTCACAATAATTGGAGAGCTATCAATCTTTTTTGCAAAATCTATTGAATTCTTACTTAAAACGTACGGATCATTGTTTGAATAGAGTGTATAAGAAACAGGAATTAGTTTTTTAAGTTTTCTAAAATCAAAATCGTTTTTGTAAAACGTTTTGTTTACTTTGTCAAATAGAGGCTTACCCAGTTTTTCCAGAAACGGGCTAACAAAAATTGCGCTATCAAGTTTTAAATTATATTTTTGTATCAAGTGAAGAATAAATAACGGTCCAAGCGAATGCCCGATAAAACAAAGTTTTTCTCCTCTTTTAAATTCTTTTTTTACTTTTTCAAAAGCAGAAAGCCAAAAATTAAGATTTTGGTTATAAGGAGTAGGGAAAGAAGGAACAATAACTTGCTGACCTAAAGCCTCTAATTTTTCTTTAAGCTCCGGAAACCAATTGCCTTCCGGATTTCCATATGCACCATGAAAAATAACAAATTTCATATCAGGCCTATTTTACCACAACAATATTTTATTTACCGATATGGGATCAGAATTCGAGGCTCGACCCCAGGGGCTGACGCACGAAAAATTTTCTATTTGCTTGAAATTACTTTACTTTGCCGGTAAAAATTGTTATCATAAATTCTACATTTCAGGATATTGTTTGTACATGCATTTCAGGATATTGTTTGTACATGCTGAGGTAGCCAAGGTGGTCATCCTTCAGGAATTCAGGATTGACCTTCTTGTTACCACAGTTGTTGCTCAAACTGAATAAGCTTTGAGTGCTTACGAAAAGCTGAGGTAGCCAAGGTGGTCAAGGCACCTGTCTGAAGAACAATGTTTTGTTTCTACATAAGTTTTGATATGGTATTTATGAAATAAAGCACAAATGTTGTTCAAAGTGCAAACTTATCAAAGATTTTTCTGAATTTTATCAAAGAAAAAAACATCGGACTGGAGAATATTACGATAGATGCAAGGATTGTTATAAACAACGGGGTAAGGAATACTATCACAAGAATCACAAACGTCAGTTAGCTCTTGCATTGCTCAGAAGACATAAATATATAGAAAAACGTAGAATGTTTTTAGAAGAGATTAAAAATAAACCTTGTGATGATTGTGGTAAAATATATCCAGCCTGGGTGATGGATTTCGACCATAGGGACAGCAGAGAGAAAATAGGAAGTGTTTCCAGGTTAGCACTTCGTAGTACATTGACCTTTGAAAAGATTAAAAAAGAAATAGAAAAATGTGACTTAGTCTGTGCAAATTGCCATAGACAAAGAACACATAACAGATTAATCAAATCTGCCGAAGTTGCCAACGTGGTCAAGGCGCCGCTCTGAAGAAGCGGTTATCGGTGTTCGATTCACCGCTTCGGCACTCATTTGTGCTGAAATTGTTAAGCTGTTCAGAGTAAAGTTATTAATTGCTTTGTTTATCTGGTTAAGTGTGAGGATGGATTTTACCATACTGGTATTACATGAAATCTTAAAAAGAGGATTTTGGCGATTGATACATAAAGAGGAGTATAGTTCCCTGGCTGAAGCCAGAAGAAGAGAAAAGCAAATTAAGTCTTATAAAGGTGGAAACGCTTTTAAAAAACTAATTGAAAGTAATGCGCGAGTAGTTCAGGGGTAGAACGTCTCCTTGCCAAGGAGAAGGTCGCCGGTTCAAATCCGGTCTCGCGCTCAAGCGGTAGAACGGTCGCCTAGGCGACAGGCAGAGGGTTCGACTCCCTTCGCCCGCTCACAAATTTTAAATTCTTAAATAAGACACTCAACGCCAAAGATAAGTTGATTAACACATTATAGTTTTACTTTACTCCAGATGAGACGATGGTCTGAGCCTTTTATATATTCTATTTTAAATTCTTCTATGATTGCCTTACTTGGAACGAAAATATGGTCTATGTGGGCCTGAATTGGAATAGCTCCCCAAGTAAAATTTAATCCCTTACCTTTTGCGGTATTTTTTAATTGTTTTAATCCGCTTGTAAAAGTGTCATAAGTTTTAGACCATGGTGTAGTGTTAAAATCTCCCATAATTATAACGTTTTCCGTACCCACATTATTAATATATTTCTGTATTGCAATAAGCTCGCTGTTACGCTTTTCTATATCCCGCATAGTAACGGGTGGATAAGCATGCACCATTAAAACTATATATTTTTTATCGTTAATCGTAACTTCCGAGGTCAATACATTTCTTATTCCGGTTTGCTTTATGGTGATTTTATTTAAAGGATAACGGCTAAATATCCCAAACGAAAACGGATCGTCTATAGCATTAGTCTGCGAATAAGGAAAATTTTTAAGCTGCTCTATTCCGGAAACATCAGCTGAAATAATTTCTATAAAACCAATAATATCGGGCTGAATCCGTTGAATAGCCGAATCAATTGCTGCGTAATTTGTGTTTTTATAGTATTTATTGAAGGAAACAAGTGTTACAGCTTGCGTACCAATTCCTTTTTCGGGTAAAACAGTGGTAAAACTTAAAACTTTCTCACCAATAGCAAATGTTCCGGCGACAATCAAAGCGATACCGATTAGAGCAAGAAGGCTTACGTTTAATTTCTTCTTTAATGCGAGTATTACACTTAACAGGCACAAAAGAATTGAAAAGAATACAAGATATGGGCTAAAGCTAATAACCCATTCAAAGGGTAAAATACCCTGCGTTATGTGTGAAAGAATTAAAATTAATCCGTAAAGGCACAAAATAAAAGAATAAAAACTCTTCATTGGCAGTTTCCTAATTATATCAAAACCAGTGCTACATACCATATATAGATCTGTAAGAAAACGGATAAAATTAATCACTTTAGCTTGACAACCTTAACAAAATATGCAAGCATGGTTATATACATGGGTAAAGTAACTTTACTTGTAAGTTTTACATTAATTTTACCTGTAATTTTAGCCATCAATATCATTTTTCTAGCTTACCTCTCCTTTCAAAGAAACGGGAGCGGTATTTTTTCCTCTCTACTCACTCCTTCAAAAACTATAGCTTACGCAGCCTTACCCACAATTCAAACTATCTCTCAAGAAGGAGTAACCCAACAGGATGCAAGAGTAGAAATGGTAAGGCAGTTTTTTGCGGCATATAATTCCCCACTGGAACCGTTTGCCAAAGACGTTGTAGCCGCCGCCGACGAACATAATCTTGATTTCCGTCTTATACCAGCCATAGCTATGCAGGAATCAAACTTATGTAAAAAAGTGCCTCCGGATTCACATAATTGCTGGGGGTTTGGGATATATGGGAAAAATATTAAAAAATTCGACGGGTATGCTTCTGCAATCAAAGCGGTTACCAAAACATTAGCTCAGGAGTATGCGGCAAAAGGCCTAAAAACCCCGGAGCAGATAATGCGTAAATATACCCCTTCCAACGAAGGATCCTGGGCAAGAAGTGTATCCTACTTCATGGGCGTTCTTCAATAACAGCTCATCAATAGCTTATAATATCTAATATTTTTCTTCTGGTTTTTTTCTATAATTAGATAAATGGCTTAAGTTAGCCCTTCTTACGTGCATTTTGGCCTGAAATTACTATCCTCCTTAAGACTTGACAAACCTATAGTTACATGTTATAATTTCCAGTAGATCCTAAGGTATGCCCCAAAAAGCATACGTTAGGATTTTTTTATGGCTGAAAAGTTATCTGTAACAAATCTCTTACCCATTTTATATTCTTTTCTTAAATTCAGCAACTAAGGTTCCCATCTGTTAAAGGAATCACTAAAAACTATGAAAACAAAAATTATTTTTTCCTTTTTAGCTTTTATTTTTTTCTTAAATATTCCTTTGCGCTCTGCTGACGCAGCACAGGCAAAATCTGAATCGGCTAATCTGGTTACGCTTAAAAAAGATAATAATTTCGATAATCGTGCAAAAATATTAAAAGCGTTCCTGAATTCATATAATTCTCCTTTAGCTGATTATTCAGACACTTTTGTAAAATCTGCCGATAACAACAAAATCGACTGGAAACTTCTGGTGGCAATATCTGGTGTTGAATCTACATTTGGCCAAGAAATTCCATATAATTCATACAATGGTTGGGGATGGGGGATTTACGGAGACAATATGATTAGATTTTCTTCCTGGGATGAGGCAATCGAAACAATCTCAAAATCTATAAGAGAAAAATATATAAACCAATGGGGAGCAAAAGACGTATACGAAATAGGAAGATTTTATGCTGCTTCTCCAACTTGGGCGCAAAGAGTAAATTACTTTATGGAAAAAATAAACCAATTTGAGTACAGCAACCCTAAAAAGGTACTTTCCATAACGCTTTAAATTTTATATAATGCTGGTGTGCCACAAGGATCGGTGGAGCGGACGAGTAAAACGAGGAGCTCGCCTGGCCTGCGAGAGAAAAGAGACAGGTGTGGACATAACTGATATACGCGGACGTGGCGAAACTGGCAGACGCGATAGGTTTAGGACCTATTGACCGTAAGGTCTTGGGGGTTCAAGTCCCTTCGTCCGCACAGTAAAAACATATGAC
>JACPAR010000035.1 GCA_016180725.1 Candidatus Levyibacteriota bacterium
TGACACATTATGGCTTTTGTGTATATAAACACTCATCCATACCTATTGTATCAAAGAACACGCAGCAAGCTGCGGGGAAATACCCTAAAAGAGATTATATTTATCTTCTACTTTCGTTTTGAGCGACCTACTTGAACTGAACGAGAATCAGAACTCTCAGCTTTAGATATAGGTTTATGACGACGATGGAAGGGTGATACTAAATTATAGCCACGACTACTAATTCCCAATTTGCGTAATTCCTGTCCCAGATTTCTGGCTTTTTTAAGTAATCCTTCATCAACCTGTGGGTTTAAAGATAATATTTCATTTAATGTAATAGTTTTTGACATAATTATTTATTCTCCATGATCATGGAATGCTTGATAGATACCGACAGTATGAACTACCCCAGCTTGTCGCATCTTTGTCATATAATCATCTAAAAGAGTCGTATATTGTTTAATTCTATGATCTAATTGTTGATCTGTACTAAAATCATCGATAACCAATTTTAAATCTTTACGTAGCACATCCATTGATATTCCATAGCCGTGAACATGCCATTTGTCAGTATCATTTAATTTCTTAGCAATAGCGGATGCCCTCTTTTTCTTTATAGCTGCTGTAACTGGTAAATGTCGTGTACTAGTTTTTTTCCAATTCTTAAATTTATATTTTACAAGCCATTCTTTAAGTAGGGATATAGAAAGTTCTCTTGCCTGTTCATACTTATAAAGTTCTGCCTGATCAAATCCCTCAATCATTAATTGCACCTCAGGCAATGTGATGGTACCATCTTTCGCTTTGTCTAGCAATCGTTCATACTGAATCAAGTACCCTAAAGCAGGAACAGTTTTTCCTTCTGGAGTTTCATACTGGGGATCAATTGGGCCTAAGCGAGAATAATAATTCATAAATATAGCGTCACCAGACATCGCAAAGACAGTTCCTGCTGAAAATGCATAATTTGGGATTATAAAATCAACAATGTCATAATGATGACGTAAAGTATCTACTATTCTCTGCACAACTTCTATATATCCACCAGAGGTTGTTAAAATTACAGTTAATTTATTTTGATTTTTTGAATCCTGACGTTTTTGTTCTATTACATTTTTTACGACATCATCTACACCGCCAGCCAACCCACCGATAAAAGTCAAAATATCACACCGAAGAAATCTCTCTAATTCTTTTAGTTGTTCATTAAGTTGCTGCTCTATGAAATCATTAGCACTCAATGCTACTAAATTTTTCATGTTTTCTTATCCTTTACGATTCCAACGTTTCAAAGCAGCATCTCTAGCAATCTTACTTCGTTCAATTGGAGATAATTTCTTTGCCCTAGCCTTTCCTCCTCTTAAACCTCCAAGTCTACCTAACGCAACAGCAGCAGGATTTTTTTCCCTAGTGGCATGACTAACGATAGAGTGGGCAAGTTTATTTAAGTCTCTTCGCATAATCAAATACTAACAGATTATGCATGACTGGTCAAGTATATATTTCTATATCAGCCAAATTGACCCACTACCAAGATTTCCCTTACTCATGCCGGAGGGCTTCGATGGGAGAAAGATTGGAAGCCCTAATTGCCGGCGCCATACCAAAGACTACTCCTACCAAACAGGAAAACGTGAATGCAACAATAATTGACCACGGCGTTATACTTGAAACAAAAAACTTCGACAGCACAAGTGATCCGCCAACGCCAATTGCAATGCCGATTATTCCTCCTGTCAAAGAAAGAAACACTGCCTCAAGCAAAAATTGCAAAAGGATATCTACGCGCCTTGCTCCGACTGCTTTTCTAAGTCCAATCTCCCGCGTCCGCTCGGTAACCGACACCAACATGATATTCATAATTCCAATACCGCCAACCAAAAGCGAAATCCCTGCAATCCCACCCAAAGCGACGGAAAGAATATTGGTAATGTTTCTGATCGTATCAAGAGTTGATTCCTGCGTTTGCAAACTAAAGTCATCCTCGCTTAAGCGCTTGAGCAAAATTTGGTTCGTCCGTGACTTTACTGTTGAAACAAGTTCAGGCGTTTTGGCAGAAAGATAAATCGTATTCACGTTTGTAACGCCAAACTGCCTTTTTGCTGCTGCAATAGGAATAATAACAGTATTATCCTGATCAATACCAAAGATAGAACCACGTTTTTGCAAAATACCAATTACTGTGTATCGGGTGCCGGCAATGGTTACTGTTTTTCCCATCGGATTAGTATTTGGAAAAAGAGTTGATGCAACTGTTGAACCAATAAGCACAACTCTTGTGCCGGCACGCGCTTGAGAACTATTAAAAAATGTCCCTTTCTCGATAGTAATTTTAACAGTATCCGGATAATTCGCTGTTGTTCCTACAATAGAAACTGCTTTGTCCGAAAGATTTCCGTACTTTACTGTTGATGCCTTTTGTATTACCGGACCAACGTGAGCAATATCTTTGAGTTTGTTTTCAAGCATTGTCGCATCAGAGAGGAGTAACTTGTTTGTTTGAATACCGCCGGGTGTTCGCGCACCGCCAACTCTGCCCGGAATAACAAAAATAAGATTTGACCCAAGACCCGAGATTTGATTGGTAATATACGACTGCACACCTGTTCCAATCGACACAAGAATAATAACTGCAAATACGCCGATTATAATTCCAAGAGTTGTTAAAACACTCCTCAGTTTATTCGCAAGCAAACTCCGATATGAAAGTTTTATTAACTCTTGCATTTTCATATTTGTTTACACAATCTTTCCGTCCCGCATTTTTACCACTTTTTTGGCATACGCTGCAATATCTTTTTCGTGCGTTATAAGAATTATAGTTTTCCCCTCCCTATTGAGCCGCCTAAAAATTGCCATTATTTCTTCTGCTGATTTTGTATCAAGGTTTCCTGTTGGTTCGTCAGCTAAAATAATATTGGGGTCGTTAATGAGTGCCCGGGCAATAGCTACCCGCTGCTGCTGGCCTCCGGATAACTGATTAGGATGGTTTTGCAAATATTTCTCAAGTCCAACCGAAGACAGAAGTTTTTTTGCTTTTTCTTCGCGTTTGTCTTTACCTGTTCCGGCGTAAATTGCCGGTAATACCACATTTTCCAAAACCGATATTCTCCCCAAAAGATTAAACGACTGAAAAACAAACCCTATTTCTTTATTGCGCAAAGACGACAACTGATCATCGGACAGGCTTGTAATATTGTTGCCGTGCAAAAAGTAAACTCCGCTTGTTGGAATATCCAAAAGCCCAATAATATTCATTAAAGTTGATTTGCCAGAACCGGACGGACCGGTTATGGCTATAAAATCTCCTTTTTTAACAGTAAGCGATATACCTCCAAGCACCTGCGTTATCGCACTGTGCACCAAACCATATTCTTTAGTAATTTGACTAAGCCTAACAGGCGGTGTTGATTTCATAGGGGAATCTCTGCATTTCCACTCATACCCAGTCTAAATTTAATACCATTGTTAGGCAACTCTGCTTCAACCGTGTATGCATTTGCGCCCGTTGCCGTTGTGTGGCTTGAAAAATCAATAGTTTTTACTGTTAAAGAAAGATGTGTATCAGGATATGCGTCTAGTACAACATTTACTTTTTGGCCTTCGTGCATTTTGCTGATATCTGCCTCATCCACATCCATAGAAAACACAAGAGAAGTTGGATCAACAATAGTAAATATTGTTGAAGGTGTTACATAGACGCCAGCTAAAGAAACGTCCGCGCGTGTAACAATGCCTGTAATAGGAGTTGTTAAAACTGATTGCTGTTTGGCAAGATCCGAAAGTTCTACCGACAACACCGCTTTTTCCAGATCGTACTGATTGTTTTGCAAAATTCGTTTCATTGCGTCGCTAAGCGCTTGCTCGGGCGTGCGGTCTTGGTAATTATCCTGCGTCTGTTCAAAAGTATTGCGCTGCAATGAATAATTCCGAAGTGCAGTTTGAAGATTTTTCTCAAGCGTGCGCTGATCGATAACACCAACTGTCTGAAACGCAGAAACAGTATCGCCTTTTTGTACGCCTAAGTACACAAGCTGGCCGGAAAGAGCAAAACTTAAATTCACCATGCGTTTGGCAGTAATGGCGCCATTTGCCGATATGGTGGTTATCGCATCAACGCTTTGCGCCTCTTCTATTGGCAGCACAGCCTTTTTTCTTGGCCATGCAAGAAAAAAGATAAGCGAAATAATGCCAATACTCAACAAAATGACCCAAAATTTTCTATACCCGCCAATATGTTTGGTTAAATTATGGACTTTAATAGGTAGCAATTTTACCAATAGCTTCATGCAGGCGCAAATTATACCACGCGGGAAATATGTATTCAACTATAGGGCGTCTTTTTCACGAGGAAACTGTTACCGTAATGTTATTTGCAGCGTCTGTAGAAAAGTTAACTTTGCTTCCCCTTTTGATTTCGTTTCGAAGCATTTTTTGACTAAGCATTTCTTCAATATTATCTTGAATAAATCGCCGTATTGGACGGGCGCCAAACTGCTGATCATAGCCTCCTTTGGCAATTTTGGCAATTACTTTTTCATCAAAACTAATTTCAATTTCCTGCTCGGCGAGTTTTTTACTTATTCTGTCAAGAAGTAATCTTGATACTTCTTGTATTTCTTTTTCTCCTAGTGGCTCAAAAAGAATAACACCGTCAAATCTGTTTAAAAGCTCCGGTTTAAAAACTCCCTCTTTTTGCAATTCATCAAGAATAATTGGTTTTAATTTTTGTAAATCAACACCTTCTCCAAGTTTTTCTCTTATTAATTCTGAACCGGCATTAGAAGTGGCTATAATAATAGTATTGGCAAAAGAGATATTTCTCCCTTTTGAATCCGTTAACCTACCGTCTTCAAAAATAGAAAGGAAAACATCCAAAATATTAGAGCTGGCTTTTTCAAATTCATCTAAAAGAATTAAAGAAAAAGGATTTTCTCTAACTTTTTCTGTTAATTCTCCCGGCTGATCGGAAGTGCCGGGAGGTGAACCTATTAACCGGTAAACCGATACCGAATCTTTATAACTCCCCATATCTAAAGTAATCATTCTGTCCTCGCTTTTAAAATACACCGATGCCAGCGCTTTGGCCAGTTCGGTTTTTCCAACTCCTGTCGGACCCAAAAATAAAAATACCCCAACCGGCCGGTTTTCAAATGAAATCCCAACCCGAAGTCTTCTTAAGGCTTGCGATACTGTTTTTACCGCCTCATCCTGATCAATAATTCTTTTGTGCAAAACATCTTCTAAATGCAGTAATAATTCCTGCTCTTCTTTTTTTGGTGTTGCCACGGGAACACTTGTTTTTAGTTCGATTAACTTTATAATTTGATCTTCATCCAGGTTTTGTTTTTTTTCCTCCGCTGCAACAGAAACTGCTTCGTCTAAAAAATCTATCGCTTTTCCAGGCAAAAACCTATCCGCTAAATATTTATTAGAGAGCAAAACTGCCTGGACTATGGCCTCGTAGGCAATATTTACTCCATGTCTTTTTTCTAAAATGATCGATGCCTCCTCAAGCATTCTTATTGCCTCATTTTTATCCGGCTCTTTAACTTCTATAACTTCGAAATTAGCAGCAAATTCGCCTTTTCTCTCTATAAACTTATTATAATTTTCCGGTGTCGTTGTACCTATAACCTGAAGCTTGTCTCCCGAAACAGCCTGAATAAATGCACCGCTTGCGTCAAATTCAAATCCGCCGCCTCCCATAATATGATCAATGTTTGGGATATACAAAATTACATCTCCTGTGTGTTCCAATTCTTCAAGAATATTTTTTATGCGCTCTTCAATTAATCCTTGTGTATTTGCACCTGCTAAAATAGCACTAACAGAAAGCTCATAAAAGTTTTTGTGGCAAAGAGACGGCGCAAGCTTACCCAAAAAAGAGTTAAGTGCAAATGATGATACTATACTTGTTTTTCCTACTCCCGGATAACCTACCAAAATTGCATTTTGTTTTTTGCTTTTCAAAAGAGCACTTGAAAGAACCAGCAACTCTTCGCTTCTTCCTACCAATGCCTGAGGATTTCTTAAAACCTTTCTTGTAAAATCTATTGCATATTTTTTTGTTTCGAGATTCCAACCCGAAACCCAATTATCCCCAATCCCTCTTCCCCAAAAATTTATCCTGTTAATTTTTGGGTTCTCTTCGTTTGAATACTTAACTTTTGCCCAATATAAAATATCTAAAAATTCTTCCGGCTTTAATTTTTTTGTAAAAAGAAGCTTGCTCTGCGGCTCAATAAGCAAAATATATGAAGCAAACAAATCAGCCATAGTAACATATTTGCTGCTATTTTTTTGTGCAATTTCAAAAGCTTTCCTAGCTAAATCATCTTTTTTCAAACTTATCAAAGGAAAATCCTTTTTTTCAATAACTGCTTTTTTAAGCATGAATTTTATTACCTTTTTAGAAAGAAAAGCTTTTATAATTGAATCTACCTTTTCAAACCTGAAAAAAACATCCAATGCCTGCAGGGTAAAAGAGCTATAAATATCTTTTCCTTCGTTTTTATCAACTGTAGTTGTTGGCATAAGTCTCCCGATTTTGAATCGAAAGAAAATCTCCCACATAAGAAAAAGCAAAAAATAAGAAGCAGACACTTTAAAACTTGAAGATAAAAATGCACTGCTTTCTGCCTGAAAAATAACCAGAATAAAAAGCGTTATAAAAACAAAAAACCTGATTACCCTAAAAAAGGTTTTTCTATAAATGGCGTAAATAAATGCGTATTCAATCATTTTATTTTAATAACAAAAATAAAACACCGACAGGAATAAATAAAAATAAAAGCAGCAATACTAACTCTACCAAGATTAAAAAAATAAACAGAATAAGATCTGCTGCAATAACAAAAGTTTTTATAAACATTCCCATCGCAATAGAAAATTCCACTAGTCCTTCCCTGTATTCACTTTTCCATGGCTTAAAATAAGTTTTAACAAGAAGCGGTAAGGAAAACAATTGTAAAAAAGCAGAGTTTAAAGAAGCAAAATATGAAAGTATTCCAAGCGGCGCTTCCCAAAACCAGAATATTAAAAAAGCCAAAGGCAGTGTTAAATAAAATTTAAACATGAGTTAAAACCCAATCTATTCCAGTATAAGATGTCTTTTGCAGATTTACAATTTGGCAAATAAATTATTCAAAGTTAATAAGCTGAATATTAATATCTCCTCCTTTATAAAAAGTGAGCTTTTTGCCGCCGGCAACTTGATAGAATAGATACTCGCTGTTTTTGGCCTTTTTATCTTCACAAACAAATAATATATATTCACCATTAATAGATACCCCTACGCGCACACAAGAACCATTATCGCTAAAAAGGAGTTTTGGCTGTCCTCCGCTTGCTAGGTCAAGCGCATAAAAGTAAACTTTTTCTCCATCTCTTACTTGAAAATACAATTTATTTTCTGACTTGTTAAGATAAAACTTGCCAGAGAAATAATCATCATCTATATATGATGAATTATCGTCTGTAGGATAAGGCAGAGAATAAAGCAACTTTTTTTCATTTGTTGCCATATTATATTCGTATATTTGGGTTGGATGATAATTATCTTCATGTTTTAGGCTTTTTTCGTAATATGCTTTAGAAAAATCTTTATTAAAAACCGGGTTACTAAAATCCGACCGGCCATCTTTAAATTCTCGCACAAAAGTGCCATTTTCTGCATTTATAACTATGATCATTGCATTGTGACCACCATGAGTCTCTCCTCCTAAGTATATTTCTTTTTTTACCAAGTCAACATATATTAAAGATCTCATAAAACCAATTTTTTGATCTTCTTTGGTGTGGTCATTAACTAACTTTTTATTGCTCCCGTCTTCATTTGCCGTATATAAATCGGTATAATAACCAAAAGGGCTGGTAAAACCATCTGCGCCAACATCGCTTATAAAATATAGCTGCCCGTTTTCATCCCACATAGCATCTTTCAAATTAGCAAAATCTGCCTCAGAATTTGGCACGGGCCCGGGTGATTTCATTTCGGCAACAATGTGAATAGTTTTAAAAACAAGGCTTTGTGAATTAGAAAGATCTGCAATTTCCAATTTTTTATTTGTTATTTTTAGAATATATTTGCCGTTTGGTGAAACTAAATATCTTCCTCTTTTATTTTCATCACTATTATTTATAGTTAAGTATGGCAAAACTGTATCCCTGCTTTTATTTGTCTTAAAATCTATTTGTTTGAGAATAAGCCTTTGATTGTCGTTGTAGTCATAAAAATATGAAAGTTTAAAATTTCCATGGATTACCTTAAGATTTTCTAATTGGGCTGCAGGCGCAAATGCAACAGAAGTAGGAGTTAAAATAGGCTGAACGGCAATAGTTGGAATCAGCTTTGTATTAAACACACTTTCTTTTAATGGCTTATAAAAATAAATGCCGGCAAAAATTAAAACACCAATAACAAAATAAATAAGAATCAATATTATTAAACTAGTCTTTTCATTAGTGTTTTGCTGATTTTTTTGCTGAAACTCAGACGAATCAGGAAAACTTGATATTTGCGGTTGATTATCCATAGAATAAAGTATTGCACTCAAGAAATATATTTGTCAAATAATTCGGGTCTCCGTTAAATATGGAGTGGCATTTCAATCGCCGTCATTCTGGCTTACCACGTTCAGTTTTATGAATGTGGCTTGTTCGGAATCTCTCAACATTCTAACAAAGCAGATTCTGGAGTCGTTTACACTCTCCAGAATAACGAAAGCATATAGTTAAAACACTTTAAGAAATTATGTTCTACCAGTTTTTTAGCTTCGTTTTGAAGCCAACCTTTACCCCCATATTTGTAGTAGCCCCATAATTCTTCTTTCTTATTTCTTACACTCTTCTTGTTGTTGTTTTATTAGCAGAGTTTAAACTAAACATGTTTGTTAATTATGGTTATAACTTTTATTTTATTTTTTATTTTGATACTTGGCATAGATTTGCTGTTTTTCTCATTAAGCTATTTATATTCAATGTATAAAAAAGAGCAGGAAAAAAGAAAAACAATAGAGGACTACAAGCAGGAAAATCTTATACGTATAGGCAAAGAGCAATTCACTAAACTTTTAAATAAAGGTTTAACTATTCCAATTGGAATGCTTTAATTCCAAATTCTTACGCAATCTTCGCAATTTCATTACTCTAGTGGTTTAATATGTAATTCCCTAAAGGAGGTGTATATGAAAATTGCTAAAAACGCGCAGTTCATGCCTACAGAAGAGGGGTATGAATTTTGGATTATGGTTGGTTTTATTATGGTTTTAGCTTTTGCTTTTAAATTTCTTACGTTAAGATGAATTAAAACCAGGTCTTTTTTTTATTTGCTTCTTCTTCAAATTCTTCCAAAAGTTCTTTTTGGCGGGCGGTTAGATGTTTTGGAACATTAACTTTTATTCTTACGTAATGATCGCCTTTTCCAGAACTGCGAAGATGAGGAATACCTTTGCCGCGCAATCTAAATACTGTATCAGGTTGTGTTCCTGCAGGAATCCGAAGCTTTACGTCTCCCTCAATTGTTTTAATTGATATTTCTCCACCTAAAGATGCCTGCAAAAAAGAAATTACCTCTTCAGATATTACATCCGCGCCTTCTCTTTGAAATTTAGGGTGCGGACTAACTTCTATAATTACATCATAATCATTAAAACGTACTCGTGAACCATTATCTACGCCAGCTGGAATTTTTATTGTTTGATTTTTTCCCTCTATGTTAACTTTTTTGGTTGCGCCATGAACCGCTTCCATAAAATCTATGGTTAATGAATAAGTCGGACGTCTTTGTCTTGACCCAAAAGGCGAAGCTCCACCGAAGAATTGCTCAAAAATTTCAAACGGATCAGAAAAGCCTCCAAAATCAAAGTCACCGCCTTGACCTCCAGTTGTGTAAGTGTAGGTAAACGGACCATAGCGGCCACCTTGACCCTGCTGTCCACCAAATCCTCCAAATGGACCACCGGCTCCGCCGAAAGGCCCTCCCTGGCCTGCACCTTGTTCAAATGCGGCGTGACCAAATTGGTCGTATGTCTGCCTTTTTTGCACATCAGACAATACTTCATAAGCCCTGGTTACTTCTTTAAATTTTTCTCCTGCTTCTTTAGTTTTGTTGCGGTCAGGGTGATACTCAAGCGCCAGTTTTCTATATGCCTTTTTTACTTCATCCGGCGTTGCATTTTTAGTAACTCCCAAAATTTCGTAGTAATCTTTACTTTCTGCCATAGCCGTATTATACAACAAAAGCGCGTCTTTCCGCGCTCAACTTTGAATTTTGAACTTTGAATTTTAAACTATTCTACTACTTCTCCCTCAACAGGTTCTTCTTTATCTGACTTATTTGATTTTTTCTCCCCGTTTGATTCTTTCTTTTCACCATCTGATTCCTGTGGCTCTTCTGGCCCTTTTGCCCCTTCTGTTTGTTGACCGCCAGGCGCTGAGCCTGTCGAAGCATACATTGCCTGTCCTACTTTTTGTAAGCTGTCAGATAAATCTTTTGTTTTTGCATCCAAATCTTTCTTTGAACTGCTGTCAAGCATTCCTTTTAAGGCAGACACTTTTTCCTCAACTTCTTTTTTTAAATCCGGATTTACCTTGTCACCTGCGTCTTTAAGCGATTTTTCTGCAGTAAAGATTAGAGAATCTGCCTGATTTCTTGTTTCTACTTTTGCCTTTTTCTCTTCGTCTTCTTTTGCGTGTATCTCTGCCTCTTTAGTCATTTTTTCAACTTCATCTTTTGTAAGCCCTGTTGAGCCGGTAATTTTAATACTTTGCTCTTTTCCGGTTGCTTTATCTTTAGCCTTTACACTTAAAATACCGCTTGCGTCAATATCAAAAGTTACCTCAACTTGCGGAACACCCCTAGGAGCCGGAGGAATACCGTCTAAAACAAATCTGCCCAGTGATTTGTTGTCGGCAGCCATTGGCCTTTCTCCCTGCAAAACATTAATTTCAACTTGAGTTTGGTTATCCGCAGCAGTTGAAAAAACCTGTGATTTGGAGGTAGGTATGGTTGTATTTCTGGAAATAAGAGGTGTCGAAACAGAACCTAAAGTTTCTATGCCAAGAGTTAAAGGCGTAACGTCCAGAAGCAAAACATCCTTAACTTCTCCGCCTAAAACTCCTCCCTGAACTGCTGCACCAACCGCAACTACTTCGTCTGGGTTAACCGATTTATTAGGCTCTTTGCCAAAAAACTTTGACACAACTTCAACCACCTTTGGCATGCGGGTCATTCCTCCGACCAAAACAATTTCATCAATGTCTGATACTTTCATCTTTGCGTCCTGCAAAGCAAGCTCTACCGGTTTTATAGTCTTTTGAATTAGATTGTCTACGATTTGCTCAAGCTTTGCTCTGGTTAAAGTCATGGTTAAATGAAGAGGGCCTTCTTTTCCCTGTGTAATAAATGGCTGGTTGATTTGTGCTTCCTGTGCGCTTGATAATTCTATCTTTGCTTTTTCCGCTGACTCTCTTAGTCTTTGCAGCGCCTGAGGATCTTTTCTTAAATCAACGTTATTTTCTTTTTTAAATTCTTCTGCCAAGTAGTTAACAATTTCTTGATCAAAATTGTCCCCGCCCAAGTGGGTATCTCCGTTAGTTGATTTTACTTCGTATACGCCTTCGCCAAGTTCTAAAATAGAAATATCAAAAGTTCCTCCACCCAAATCATAAACTGCAATTGTGTGGGCATTTTTTTTATCTAAACCGTAAGAAAGTGCTGCTGCGGTTGGCTCGTTAATAATACGCAAAACTTCAAGTCCTGCAATTTCTCCAGCCTGTTTTGTTGCCTGTCTTTGAGAATCATCAAAGTAAGCTGGAACTGTAATAACTGCCTGTGTTACTTTGCTGCCTAAATAGTTTTCTGCGTCTGATTTTATTTTTTGCAAAATCATGGCCGAAACTTCTTGAGGAGTAAGTGTGCGGCCTTCAACCTCTACAACTGCCATTCCATCACGGCCTGCCTTTACTGTGTAAGGTAACCATTTAAGATCGTATTGAACAGAAGGGTCGTTAAATTTTCGCCCCATTAATCTTTTGATCGAAAAAATTGTCCGCTTTGGTTTAAGCACAAGCTGGCGCTTGGCAACATCGCCAACGACATGAGAAATCGGATCAACAACCGACGGAATAACATTTCTTCCCTCTGCCGAATGAATTACCTTTGGAGCTCCTCCTTCCATTACGGCAACGCATGAATTTGTTGTACCTAAATCAATTCCAATTATTTTTCCCATATGTTCCTTTCAGTCAAATTTAAAATTAAAAGTTCAAAATGCAAAATGAAGGTACTTTTATTTATAAGATTCTCCTTAACTTTGAACTTTACACTTTGAACTTTTAACTTTTCCCGACCCTTACTTGTGCAGGTCTTATCGTCATATCGTTAAGTTTGTATCCTGCCCGAATTTCATCTATTACTTTTCCTTCTTCGCCTTCTTCTGCTTCTACACATTCCATAGCGTTTGGGTCAAAATCTTTTCCAACAGTTTCTACTTTTTCAACTCCCTCATTTTTTAAAGCATTTAAGAATTGTTGTATGCTTAGCTGTAAACCTTGATCTTTAACATGTTTACCAGCTAACATTAGTGTATCTAAAACCGGCAAAAGACGCAAGAGCAATTCTTTGTTAGCTATTCGTATCCAGTTTCCCTTTTCTTCCTGCACCCTTTTTTCTAAATTCTGATAATCTGCTAAAACTCTTTTTACCTGATTTTCTAACTCTTCATTTCGCTTCTTTAACTCTTCCAGTTCTTGATCGCCTTTTTCTTCTACTTTTTCTTCAGTTTTTTTTGTTTTTTTGTCATCTTTATTCATTGTTTTCTAACTTCTAGCTTCTATTTTCTATCTTCCAGTCCTACCATCCCTTGGCTATCTCTTCAATAAGATTCCCAAAATATCTAACCGTTGGCACAATGTATGTATAGTTTAACCTGGTTGGTCCTAACACTCCAATTTCTCCTGCCATATGTTGCGGGGTTTCGTAATGGGTAAAAACAAAACTGTAAGGACCTTTAAGTTTTGGTCCAAGCTCATCGCCTAACAAAACATGCACATCTTTGTCTTCTAAAATAGTAGAAAAAAGATTTCTAAAATATTCTACCTCATCAACTGCTATAAGCAAGCTTTTGGTTACATCTATATCAAAAAATTCAGGCATATCTAAAATATTGGCATAACCGGAACAAAACAAGTCTCCTTCTTCTGTTGTTGCAACTGCCAAAGCTTTAGTTTTTTCAGCCAGTGATCTTGCTATGCCCTTCATGAATTTTTGCTCGTTTTCCCGAAGATCCCATAGCTTTTCTTTAACCGCCACTTCCTCTGCTAAAGACAAGTCTTTTTCCTTCATGAGTTGATGGACATAAAACTTCATTCCTTCAGGGGTTGGCACGCGGCCGGCTGATGTGTGGGGTTTTTTTAGATACCCAAGTTTGGTAAGCCTAACCATTTCGTTTCTAATGGTTGCAGGAGAAGCGCTTAAATTATGTTTTTTTTCCAATGTTTCCGAACCAACAGGCGAGGCTGTTTCGATGTATTCTTCAATGAGACTTCGCAACACTTCAACTTGTCTTTGAGTAAGATTATGCATAATTAGCACTAATATAACATGAGTGCTAACATCTGTCAATACCCTAAAATTCTATTTTAACACCGGGTGTTAATTAGCTTCAAACATAAGGAGATCTGATAAGTCGTGCTTATTTAAAATTCTAATGCTACACTAACTATATGCGACGAAAAAAATGGCCTATCCAACTTTTTATTATAGGTTTGCTCTCTTTAGTTTTTTTGTTATATATTGTTTTTTCTTTCCCCCCAAACTACCAATTCTCAATTTCTCATTTTAAATTTCCAATCATTTTAGTTTTTTTTCTCCTTCTCTTTTTATCTTCCTATTCTATTTTTAGCTTCCTAATCAACAATAAACGTCAAGGATTATTTATTGGTTTATTCATTGTTTCTTATCTTCTTTTGCGCCTTAATCACCTTACCCACCCCTTTTTTCTCATTCTTCTTTTAGCCCTTTTTATAATCCTCGAACTCTTTTTTAAACAAAAATGAATATTTACTGTGGTATAATCAAGATATGCAAGATGGGCATAGAAGTGTAGAAATGCCTATGACTACTAATTGGGTAGATAAATTTCTCCAAGAAAAACCTCTAGGAAGTTTGGAAAAAGATTTTAGAAAAGGTTTAGGTGTATTTTTACCCGAGGCTCGCAAATTACCATCGTACCGAACAGATCCAGCCCTTATGGAACGCACACAAAAAGTTGGAACTGATTTTGTAACACAAACAGATAGATTAATGCAACAAAATCTTAAATCAGCACTTTTAAAAGATGAAGATCCAACTCACTATGGTTTTTGGGGAGAAGAAGCACCTGACAACGAAATTAATTGGCAATCATACGATAGGGTTTGGGTCTCCGATCCAATTGAAGGAACAATTAACTATAGCGGACAAAGAGGAAATAAAGATGGCCAATGGGGATCAGTTCTGGGCTTAGTTGATTCAAAAACTAATACACCTCTTATTGGATTTGTTATTGATCCAATAACCAAAGAATTATTTTTTGCCATAAAGGGCAAAGGAGCATACAAAGTTACTCTTAATCAAGACTGGACAAATGGAGAACTGAATCAGATGTCTTCACAAGATATTAAATTAGAACAAGCAACAATTACTTTTAACAGAAGTCCACACTTTTCTCCCGAATTATTTGCACAATCAGAAAATTTTGAAGCACAACTTAAAGCGAAAGGGGTTAATGCCATCGATCCTGAGAGTGGTGCCTTAGAAGTAGTAAGACATGATGGAACTGTTTATTTTAAAACTAGTAACGAAATGGCTGCGGCAATGTTATTTATTGACGAATTGGGTGGAAAAGCAACTGATTTTGAAGGAAACGGCTGGAAACCGGGAATTCACTCTCTTATCGCTTCTCACTCACCTAAAATTTACGAACAGCTTAAATCAACCATTGATCAGCTCGCAGCGTAATTCTTGTCTCCAACAATTTTCTCTGATAGAATTGCAAAATGAGTGAGGTTTCGTATTCAACACTTGCCCGGGCTCATCATATTTTTTATAAACTCTACTTTCCGCACACAAAAATTGCCTCAACTCTTGATAAGTATCTTAAGCAATACAACTGTAAACAAATTGTCTTTTTTGGCGGATTTATTCAAACTGCAAAGATTCTCCAACAAAATGGTTACAAAATAACTTTTGTTGACTATACAAAAGAAATGGTAGATAAAGCAAAAAAAACACTAAAAGATATGATGTTTGTTGTAAGCGACATGAGAACTGTTGATCTTGATAAAAAATTTGATGCAATAATTCTTATGGGAAGAATTATGACCTATATGTATACCGACAAAGATGTACTAAGAGCACTACGCGCTTTCAAAAACAATCTTAAAATCGGCGGTATAGTTTTATTTGATAATTACGAGACTGGAAAAATGGGTAAAGATGAATACTTCAACGGTACCATTCAAGCAACAGGGGATGGTATAACAGTGCACAGAATCTCAACGATAAAACAAATACAACTTTTACCCAGTCTATACAATTGGGATACAATATATGAAATTGAAAATGGTAAAAAAGATGTTTATGAAGACAACAACCATATCCTCCGCGCAGTAACAAAAGAAGAGATAAAAAAACTGGTGGAAAAAGCTGGCTTGAAATTTATCAAAAACGCACCAAACTTTGAAAAAAGAAGCTTTATCACCCTCGCCCAAAACTTGTAATTCAATACCAAAACATCTATTTAAATTGCGAGCGCTAAACAAAAAAAATTCTGTTCCATATTTTTGCAACTGAAACAAGGGCCGAAATAGTTTTGCGGAGTGAATGACTCAGGGGGATCGCCAACTTTGCGCAGCAAACTGTTGGAGGGGGTCCGCATTCCCCCGAGGAATGAACGAAGCAAAACCGGCCGACTTTCACTTGCAAAGAGCTTTTGGTACTTTTCTCGGCAGAAAAGTACAGAAGAAGAAGTTGTTCTTAGCTTCAATACCTGATAAAATCAATTTATGGCAAAGTTTTATTTAACCAGCGCTATTCCGTATGTGAATGCAAAGCCGCATATTGGACACGCACTTGAATTTATCCAAGCAGACACGATTGCAAGGTACAGAAAAATCCTTGGCGATGAGGTGCTATATCTTTGTGGCTCTGACGAGAACGCATTAAAGAATGTGCAGGCAGCAGAACAAGAAGGTATTAGCGTTCAAGAGTTAGTTGATAAAAATGCCAAGTTGTTTGAGGAATTAGCAAAAAAACTTAATATTAAATTTGATGTTTTCCAAAAAGGAAGTGACGCAAAGCATCATTCTTCCTCACAAAAATTATGGCAGCTTTGCGATAAAAATAGGGATATTTACAAAAAATCCTATAAAGGTTTGTACTGCGTTGGCTGCGAAGCGTTTTACACACCGAGTGAACTAAATGAAAAAGGCGAATG
>JACPAR010000039.1 GCA_016180725.1 Candidatus Levyibacteriota bacterium
GAGGTAGCAGGTAGGATGGCAGTACAGGTTGGCGCATACTTTTTACAAAAACCAAATGGCGGAGAAGGAGTGCTTTTGGGTGGTGTGCCCGGAGTAATGCCTGCAAATGTAGTAATTTTTGGAACAGGTGTTGTTTCAGTCAACGCCGCAAAAATGGCAGTTGGTCTTGGCGCAAACGGTACAATTTTTGGCAGGAGATCAGAACCTTTACGCTATATTGATGATATTTTTCAGGGAAGACTTAAGACGCAAATTTCACATCCATTAGCAATAGCTCAGGCTGTTAAAGAAGCAGATTTAGTCATTAGCGGCGTTTTAATTACAGGAGCAAAAGCGCCAAAACTTATTACCAAGAAGATGTTGTCGACAATGAAAAAAGGATCGGTACTAGTTGATGTATCAATCGATCAGGGCGGTTCATTCGAAACCTCAAGACCAACATCTCATAAAGATCCAGTTTTTGAGGTTGATGGTGTTATTCATTATTGCGTTACAAATATGCCGGGTGCTGTTCCTCATACTTCAACTCTTGCGCTTACAAATGCAACATTAAAATATGCGCTTGATTTAGCTAACAAAGGAGTTAAAAAAGCAGCGCAAGAAGATAGGGCGCTTGCAAAAGGAGTTAATACAATCAATGGAAAATTAACCTATAAAGCAGTCGCCGATGCGTTTAAGCTTCTATACACTCCTGTTGAACACGTAATGTAAACCTCTTGAGTTATTGGTTTTATCCTAAATAAGTTATATAATTCAACTATGTTTTGGGCGGATACTTTACTGCAAAATATAAAAGATCCACAGGTTATAAATGATTCTTTTACTCCATCAGGAATGGTGCACATGGGGTCACTTAAAGGTCCTGTTATCCACGATGTTTTATATAAAATTTTAAAAGAGAAAAAGATTCCCACAAAATTCATTTACGGGTTTGATGATGCTGATCCAATTGACGGATTATCGCCAAACCTTCAAATGTCCCACAGTCAATATCTTGGTATTCCGTTATTTATGGCACCGGCGCCATCTGGCAGCGGTTCTTTTGGAGATTATTTTGCAGAAAAAATGAAATTTCTGTTAGACAGTTTAGGAATAGAAGCAGAAATTTACAAAACAAGCGAATTGTATAAAAAAGGAACATTTAATAAAGCAATTCAATATGTTTTAGATAATGCTCAAAAGGTTAGAAAAGTTTACGGTGAAATTTACAAAAAAGAAATATCAAGCACCTGGTTTCCTATGCAGGTAATTTGCCCTAATTGCGGAAAATTAGGAACAACAAAAGTAACAGGTTGGGACGGAAAAGAAGTTTCTTTTTCCTGCGAAGAAAATTTAGTAAAGTGGGCGAAAGGATGTAGCACGCAAGGAAAGTTATCTCCTTTTGATGGAAACGGGAAAATGCCATGGAAAGTTGAATGGGCGGCAAAATGGTGGACGTTTGGAGTAACTATAGAGGGTGCAGGCAAAGATCACGCATCAGCAGGTGGCTCGTACGATGTGGCTATGAAACTTACTGCAGACGTATTCAACGCAAAACAGCCGTTAAAATTGGCCTATGAATTTTTTCTCTCTGGTGGCAAAAAAATGTCGTCTTCAAAAGGTTTGGGTTTAACAGGAGAAGCGCTTTTAGAAGTATTGGGTCCGCAGCGATCAAGGTTTTTAATGATTAAATCTCCGCCAAATCAGGCAGTAGAGTTTACGCCGTATGGAACTGACTCGATTCCTAAAATATTTGATGATTTTCAGAAAGCAGCTTTTTCAGAAGGTGATCAAAAACGGGCATTTAATTTATCGCGAGTTGGACAAGAAGAAAAAGTGCCAAGTGTTCGCTTTACAACTCTTGCTCAATGGGTTCAGATGCCAAATATGGAAAATTCCGTAAAAAAGCAGGGACTGGAGGAATGGGAAAAATATGCAAAAATTTGGGTAGAAAGGTATGCTCCGGAATCAGAAAAATTTACCGTACAAAAATCAGTACCTGATGCAGTAAAAAATTTAACAGAAAAACAAAAAAAGTATTTAAAAAAAATTTCATCAGAGCTTGATAAAACATGGGAAGCCGAAGCTTTTCAAAAACATCTTTATGATCTAGCAAAAGAAATTGGCATTTCATCCAAAGATGCATTCGCAGCAATTTATCTTTCTTTAATTGGTAAGGATCATGGTCCAAAAGCGGGTTGGTTTGTTTTTTCGCTTGATAAAGAATTTGTTAAAAAGAGATTTGAGGAAGCGGGCGGTAATCCAAATTCACCGTCATTGCGGGGACTCGAAGAGTCCGCGGCAATCTCAATGGGATTGCTTCGCCTTGCTCGCAATGACGATCGAAAACAAATTAGCCCAGATATTTTCTCAATTAGCGAAGAATTAAAAAATAAATTTCCTTCAACATCGGTAGGCATAGCAGTAATAAAAGGAGTAAATATTGAAAAATCAAACCAAGATTTAGAAAAAGAAAAAGCAGAAGTTTTAAAATCACTTGATAGTTTAACAACAGAGCAACTAGGACAGTTTCCAGAGATTATAAGTTACAGAAAGCTTTATAAAGAAACAGGAATTGATTGGCATTCCAGAAGACCAAGTCCGGAAGCCCTTCTTCGTCGGGTTGCATTAAAAAAAGATTTATACAATGTAAATACATGCGTTGATGCTTATAATTTGATAGTTATGAAACACAGGGTTTCTATCGGTGCATTTGATTACGATAAAATTGTTTTTCCAACTATGCTCAAGTTTACAACCTCGGAAGACGAAATCCATTTATTGGGTGAAGACGAAGTGACAAAATTCAAAACAGGAGAAATTGCATATTTTGACCAAAAAGGTGCATTTAATATGGACTATAATTATCGCGATGCGCAGAGAACTGCAGTCCAATTAACAACAAAAAATGTTTACATAAACGTCGATGGAATATTCGATATTGCTCCGCAAAAAGTTGAGCAGGTTTTAAAAGAAGCCTGCGAAAAAATCATAAAATATTGCGGTGGTAAGCTTGAAGTCTTTGGTGTTGAAACTGCATATTTATAACCACTACTAAAGATATACTAGTATACTTGCACTAAAATGATTTAAATCATTTTATAATCTCTTTTAGGGTATTTCCCCGCAGCTTGCTGCGTGTTCTTTGATACAATAGGTATGGATGAGTGTTTATATACACAAAAGCCATAATGTGTC
>JACPAR010000036.1 GCA_016180725.1 Candidatus Levyibacteriota bacterium
CATAAATACGCTCTTTAATGAGCTTCCGGCCCATATCGAAACAACTATTCCCGGAGGAAAACAACGATTTATATTACTACGAGATGGTTCGATTGTTGTGAATGCCTATTATGATACTCCGTCCCAAACTCAACCAAAAACATTTCGGGTTGTTGTTTTTAACCATCAACAAGGCCGCCGGGTTGCCTCATTTCTTGTCGGTGCCGATGGGCTGATAGAAATTAGCCTAAACGGAGATTTACTTACGCTTGAGTCTATTGCAAAGGGAAAAGACCAGTGCGAAGTTGTCTACGAAAACAGTGATGGAACTCTAAAATCACCCGAACAAAGGCTTAAAGACGCGGCAAACCCCATGACTGATTGGTTAACTAAGGTAAGAAAACAAGGACACCTCTCCCCTCTTCCTGTTTCTCTTGTAAAAAAGTCGTAATAAACCTTGTGAGCGAAAATCTCAGTTGACCAAGTGGTTTACACGACAAAAAGCCAATCTGTCTTTCCCCTCTAAAAAAGCAGCTTTTTGCTCTGACATTACCCCACTTTCGCTTCAAAACACTAGCGTCATTGCGACCCCGAGTAAACGAGGGGGAAGCAATCTTTCCTTTGGTGATGGGATTGCCACGTCGGTCTGATTTCATCAGCCCTCCTCGCAATGACGGCTACAAAGTGGGGTAATGTCAGCTTTTTGCTCAGTTGCTTGTTAATAATTTTTCTACAACACAATGATGTACAATAGAGCTAAGGATGGGAAAAGAGATTTTTAAATATATTTTGTTGTTTGCTCTGTTTTTGTTTGTGGGAGCTCTAGGCGTGTTTGGGTTTAAATTTGTTAATCAAAAACTAAGCGTAGAACAACTAAAAAGTCCCCTTGCCCTTACACAATTTTCTTTAGAAACTGCGCCAAGCTTATCGCTTAGAGGAAAACTCACTACAGTTTTTGGAGATGTTGGCTGGGAATCCCGAACAGCAACAGAACCGGCAAAACTTACTGCTCCCAGGTTGCTGCAGCAGGGAGAACAAATTACTACAGGAGACAACGGCAAGGCAACCATTGATTTTCCCAACCTCTTTTCTGCTGTTGTTTATGCAAAAACAAAACTTGATATTTTACAAACCTTACCAGCACATATAGTTTTAGGGCAAGAAAGCGGAACCGTAGAATACTTACAAGCTTCTGGTAATAGTATAAGTATTAGAACTCATGGTTTGCTTGCCAACATACAAAACGGCAATGCAATAGTTACTGTTAGCAAAACTCTGCCGCTTATTACAATAGTAGTAAAAAAAGGCACGGTAACTGTTGCCTATAATGACGCGCAGCAAATAAGCCAGCTGCAAAGCATTGATGCAGGAAACGAATTGTTTTTTTACACAAACACAAGAAAAACAATAATTAAACCGGTGCGCTTGTAGTTATTGATAATTTTTTAAGGGATCCAGAATTGTTGCATCTTCGTATCCCATTGCCCACAGCGCCATACCGCCTAAATGATTTTTTTGCGCAAAAAGAATTTTTGCCTGCATGGTTTGTTTGTCCGGATAAAACAGCTGATGATACGTATTAGTTTCTGTATCTTTATAAATAATATATTTTTCCAAAGCGTCTTTATCAAACTGCGCGTTGCAGGTGGAGCAATTACTTAGTAATTGCGACACTCTGTTACTGCTTGCCGCCAGTCCAGTACCGGGAATAACCGCCGAACGAGGAGTATCATCGATAGTTTCCCACTCGTAACCATAAAGCGGTACGCCTAAAATAATTTTTTGCGCAGGCATAATATCAAGTGCTTTTTGTACGGCAGTTTGTATGTCAAATTCCGACATTATTCCTGCTCCAAAAAGCGGCGCAACAGGACCGGTAACCGCTGAACCTTGATAGTGATAATCATATCCCATAACTATTAAGGGGTCTATGCTACTGGCAATTGCCACAGGATCAACCAAATACTTTTTAATAAAAGCAGACGGACTAATGTCCAAAGAAAGAGTAAGCCCGCTGCTTTTGCCTAATCCCCTTTTTACTTCTTTTACAAATTGGGTAAAATGTTTTCTTGCTTCTTCGCTGGCAACAGAAGTGCTTTCTATATCAAGATTTAATTCTGTAAAGCCATACTTTTTCATAATCGGCAATACGTCTTGAGTTAGATGTTGTGCGCTAGGAATCGGATCATTTACCAACGTATTTATGCTATCGTTGTCCCCACTAAAAACAACTAAAGAAAGTAACTGATTATTTTTCTTGGCCTTCTCAAAAAATGGATCCATAAGGCCAGACGTTAGTGCATGCCAGCCGGGCTCTTCTTCCTGCTCGTTGGCGAGTTTTTGTATGTTACCATTACTGTCTATTGTTAAACTAAAATAAGCAAGTGTGGTAAGAGTATCGGGGTAACTTTTTGCTGCTCTTGATGCCAACCAATAAGGCAAAAAACCAACAATCTGGCTACCGGGAAGTTTAAGAAGAGGCCTAACGGGCGTTCTGAAATTTAATACATAACCAACAACAAGCCCGATAATAAGACCAGCGAAAGAAAAAATAAGCGTTCGCTTCACCAATTTATTGTATCACGACTTCAACCCCAAATTTTTTTAACTGCTCAACTACTGTAAACAAAGGCAAACCGACAACATTATAAAAATCCCCTTCGATTTTTTCCACAATTACTCCGCCTAATTCATTTATACCGTATGCACCTGCTTTATCCAACGGTTCTTTTGTGGCAACATAAGATTCTATTTCTTCGCTTGACAATTTTTTTATGTAAACTTTTGTTTTTACCGATTTTGTAATTGACTTTTTTGAATCGGAATCGATAATAGTAAAGCCGGTAATAACAAAATGCGCCTCCCCACTTAAAGTTTTTAACATTTTTTTGGCGTTTTCTTCTGTTTTTGGCTTGCCTAAAATTTTACCTTTGAAAACTACTATTGTATCTGCGGCAATAATAATGGCATTTTTGTATTTTGGCGCGACTGCTTTTGCTTTTTGCAGAGACAATTTTTCTGCTAACTCTGCTGGCGTTAAGCGAGGATCTACTTTTTCTTTTTGATTGGAAACCAAGACTTCGAACTTTAAACCAATCTGCTGCAAAATTAATTTTCTCCTAGGCGAACCGGACGCCAAAACAATCTTTTTCATACATGCACATTTTACCACGAACTGCCGGATATATTCTCATATTTTACACAAGCATTAGTACACCTATAACTGCAAAGGCTGTGCCAATAATCTTTCGCACTATTCCCTCCCTCTCCTTGAGAAAAATAATGCCAGCAAGCACTCCGGTTGCCATCATGCCCTGATATATTCCGTTAACTTTGCTCACATCCCCTGTTTGCAACGCCCATATAAAAAAATATCCTGCTACAACGCTTGCCAGCATTGCAATTACCTTTAGCGGAAATTGTTTCCGGGCCGATGCAAGAAGCCTTACTTTTGCGTTACGCATAATCAAAGGAAAAAGTAATACCGCAGGAAGAGAATAAAAAAATAAAATAACCGAAGCAGAGGCAAACGGCGTTACGAGTTTTAACAAAACAACGTTTACCGCAATAACAATAGCCGCCAGGTTAGCATATACTGCGCCTTTATCAACGAATAATTTGTGCGGAGCCACAGTTGTTGCTACTCCGGCAAAAAGTAAAACAATACCAACATATTCAAACAACTCTAATTGCTCTTTCATAAATAAAAATCCTATTAAAGGAATCCATATAAGCCTTGTCCGGGAAAGAATGGTAGATATAGAAAGATGACTGTACTGATGCATTTTCATATACAAATATACCGAAACCCATTCGGTTATCCCAACTAAGACAAGAAGAACTGCAGAATACAGAGTTAATGTAAGCTTGAAATCAAAAAAGCTTATAATCAAAAAAACCGGCAGCCGCATGACTTCGTAAAACCATGCCCACGAAGTTGAATCATCCTTTTCCCGTAAAACATAACGGCTTAAGAAATTAAATAAATTAGAAGAAAGGCCTCCGATAACTGCCAGAATTACCCAAACAGGAATTCCCATTGCAATATAATTATATACTTTTTAAATTTACTTGTATCCCCGTTGTAAGATAGCTTCAAAAGGTCAGACCTTGCAAACATACGCATTTACAGTTACTATAGATATATGCCGGCCCGAAACAGAATTAAACAATACATCGAAAATGGCTACTATCATATCTACAATCGTGGCGTAGAAAAAAGAAATATCTTCCAAGAAGATCAGGATTACGGCGTATTTCTTTCTTATCTCAAAGAGTACCTAAGTCCCAAAAATAAAGAGGAGTTAATAAGCAAGCTTCAAGATGCAAATACAACATACAAGGAAAAGGATAAAATACTAAAAATTCTTCGCATGAACAACTTTAATGAAGAAATAACGCTCATAGCATATTCTCTTATGCCAAATCATTTCCACTTTTTTATAAAACAGACTAATCCCCTTTCTATTGATAAGTTTATGCAATCACTTGCTACAAGATATACAATGTATTTCAATAGAAAATATAAACGAGTAGGATTCTTATGTCAAGGATCGTATAAGGCTTCTCTCATAGAGACAGAGGAACAATTTATCTACTTATCAAAATATATTCACAAGCAAGCAGTTATTCACCAAGGTCTGACCTTGCGAGGCAAAAACCAATATCCATCTTCCTATCCTGAATATATTGGCCTAAGAAATAGCAAATGGATTCATCCAGAAGAAATATTAAGTTACTTTTCTAAAGTAAGACAAAATCTTTCTTATGAAGCGTTTGTAAATGAACAGGATGACTTATCTATAATTCAGGAAAAGATCTTAGAGGAATCAATCTAGCCTCGCAAGGTCAGACCTTAAAGCTTGACAATAAACTCCCCTCGCCCCTCAATAAGCTGCTGGAATAAGATGGAATGCTATAATATGCAAACGCTTATGAATAATTTTTGGCAAAAACTTAAAAAACCTTTTTTTGTCCAGGCGCCAATGGACGAAGTAACAGACGTTGTTTTTAGACAAATTCTCGCAGAAGTTGGACAGCCCGACGTATTTTTTACCGAATTTACAAATACCGACAGTCTTAATTCTAAAGGACTGGAAAAAACAATACACAGACTAAAATTTACAGAAAAACAACGCCCGATTGTTGCTCAAATTTGGGGGAACAAACCGGAAAATTATTTAAAAACCGCAAAGCTTCTTAAAAAATTAGGATTTGACGGTATTGACATTAACATGGGTTGTCCCGACCGGATAATTGTTAAAAAAGGCTGCTGCTCAGGGCTTATTAATAATCCATCCCTTGCCAAAGAAATTATTCTGGCAACCAAAGAAGGCGCAAACGGTCTTGCCGTAAGCGTTAAAACAAGGCTTGGCTATAATAATCTGCAAACAGAAGAATGGATAAGTTTTTTGCTAAAAAATAATATTGAAGCGCTCACAATTCATGGAAGAATAGCACTGGAAATGTCTAAATATCCTGCAAACTGGGAAGAAATTGCAAAAGCGGTAAAAATAAAAAATGGCATGAAAAGCAAAACAATAATTATCGGTAATGGAGATGTTAAAACTATTAGGCAAGCACATGAAAAACACAAAAAATACGGAGTTGACGGCATTATGATAGGCAGAGGAATTTTTACAAATCTTTGGGTTTTTGACGAAAAAATTAATCCGAAAGAAATTCTTTTTAAAGAAAAATTAAAACTTCTTTTAAAACATATTGACCTGTTTAACAATACATGGGAAAATTCCAAAAATTTTGAGAGTCTTAAAAAGTTTTATAAAATTTATATTTCCGATATTGAAAATGCCCAAAATATCCGCACAGAGTTAATGAAAATAAAATCCATAGACCAAACAAAAGAATTTATTTTAAATCTTCTAAAAAACTTACCCTAACTTCCCTAGTTGTTGCTACTCCGGCAAAAAGTAAAACAATTCCAAGATATTCAATTGCTTTCTAAAATCGGTGGTAAATATTAAAAAGCGGGTAGTTTTCCCAAATGCTGGTGGTATAAATACAATTAAAAATAACTCCTATTATAATTAAAACTATCGCCGCTTTGGAAAGTTTTGGCGCTAAACAAGATATTAAAATTATAAAAAGAAATGGAAGAAAATCCAGCGAATAACGGTAACCCACCTGCGCATAACCGATACTGTACCAAAGAAATACCGGAAGAGATAAAACAACGCTTGCTAAACTTGCGGAAATTGTATACATTCCTTTTTTAAATTTAAACAAAAGCAAAAGAAAAAGCGGCGAAGTGTACCAAATCGCCACCCCCCACGGTTCTACTTTAAGATAAGGAAATTTAAGAACTAATCCGCCTTTGTGATCTGTTAGTAACGGAGTAGGAGCCATAATTAAAAAAGTATATAAATTGGCAGGAATATGCACAATGCTTGTTTCTCCGTATTTGCGGTTTAGCGAAATAGGATCATCGTTGGCTGATATGCTGTATTTATAACCTGTTTCAAAAAACGAATGAAAGCGCCGGTTATTATAAGCTCCTAAAAGTGACAACGCAATAACAATTGGAATAAGAAGCAATGCAAACTGTTTTATTGTTAATCTTTTTTGCAGTAGTTCAAAAAAGAAAAATATAACGCTTAATGCCAAAGTAAGCCTGGTCATTATCGCAAATCCTATAAACAAACCAATTAAAAGCGGATTTTTTTTATAAAGATACGTTAAAATCGCCAACAAAATAAAAGGCACTCCTAATGCTTCTACTTGGGACGCAGTTATATTTATAACACTTGCGCTAAAAAGTACGGTTGAAAAAACAAAAAACAGAGAAAGCCACAAACTATCTAAGCGGCTGAATTTAAATTTTTTTGCAATAAAATAAACTGCTGTAAAAGAAACAATCATTGTTGCTACACCAATACTTACTTGAGGAAAAGATTCTCCAAAAACAAATACAAACGGCATAAGCAAAATGGAAGACAACGGACCAAAATAGACATAAAAATTTTTGTAGTAATCCGCAATGTCCCTGGGCGGCAAACCAATTACCGGAAGCGCTATGTGCCTTGTAAGAAATTGTTTTGCCAAAACAACCAAAACCGTGTCGTAACCTTTCTGTCCGACAGTTAGGTAAAGATAAGACGAATAAAGAGAAAATACGCAAAGTAAAATAAAAAGTATTAATTTGCCGTTGTTTTTAAGAAACGGGAGACTCATATTTGTATTTTATATCTTTTCAAGAATTTTTTGTACTACTTAAAATCAGCGGTTAAAATATTGATTATAAAAAGAAATACCTCTTTCTACCGCCGTACTCCAACCTACCGACAAGTTGTGATCCGCGCCCGGATAAATAAAATAATCAACATCTATTTTTAATTTTTTAAGAGTTTCTGCCAATTGATCCGACCATTTTTGCGGAACTGCATCGTCGGCTGTGCCTTGATTAAGTTGAATTGGCGCTTTAATCCATTTGTAAAAATTGGAAGGAGAATATTTTTCTGCGTCGTAATCTTTTTCAAAATCTGCAAGCACTTTACGCAGGGCTTTTCCGTGATCATTAAAATCGTCGGTGTAATACAAAATTGAATATGGAAAAAGTTTGGAAACCGGCGCCCATAAAACTGTCGGATAACTTTTACTACTGATTGCCAAAACCGACAAAGCAATGTGTCCCCCATTACTATGCCCCCAAATGCCTGTTTTTTGTGTATCGGCTTTTATTTTGGCAGAATAACTTGCGTCCAAACCTGCATTAAGATTTTTTAAAGACGCTAAAAACGTTAAAGCTGTTGTATAAGTTTGGAACCTCTCTTCAATAGAACTGTTTGAAGGATTGTCTGATTCGCCGTAGCCTAAAAAATCCGGCGCAAGAGTTATAAATCCATTCTCTGCAAAAACTTCTCCAGCTCTTTTTGTGCCAATACCGGTTTTATAGGTTTCTTTTGGCACAAAACCGCGAAACATTACAACAACAGGGTATGTGCCGGGTTTTTTTGGCACATTTAATTGCCCGCTTACTTTTTTTCCGTCCACCGAGTAATAAAACATTTGCGAAATATAATTACTATCCCCCTTTAGAATTTTCCCAAGCATAATTTTACTGGACTGGAATTGTTTTTTATTCAGATTTTCAAAGGTGTATTTATCAAGCGGTTTTTCTTTTGGTATATTTCCTACAGGACTAATTATTTTATCTTTTCTAAAAATAAAAAATGCGGCAACCGCAACAATAAAGACTAGAAAAATTGCGGCAAATACTGCCTTTTTCATAATAAATCTGCAGTAAAAACTGTACTCTTCCCTTGTTAAAAAGTCAACAAGATACATTTACAAACATCTTTCATAATTATTACTTATTTTTTATTTCCTTTTTATGAGAAAATGCTAACTTTACAAAGTGTCAAACACAGTAAATGAAGTAGAAACTTTCTACAAGAATGCGCTACAGGTTTTAAAAAGACACGCAATTCCCTTCATGGTTGGAGGAAGTTTTGCTTTACGTGAATATACTCTTGATATCGGCCGCCCGATGCATGATCTGGATTTATTTTGCAAGGCAGGCGATTACCCAAAAACTCTGATTATTTTTAATAAAGAAGGATATAAAACTTCTATTCCAGACGAAAGGTGGCTGGCAAAAATCGAGAAAGGAAATAATTTTATTGATCTTATTTTTTCTTCCCCAAACTACATCAATCCTGTTGATGACAGCTGGCTTTCTTATGCAAAAGAGGCAACTTTGTTTGGCATAGATACTAAAATGATTGCTCCGGAGGAACTTATCTGGTGCAAAGCATACATACAGGAAAGAATTCACTTTGACGGAGCCGACATAAACCATCTTATTTTGCGAAAAGGCGATAAACTCGACTGGAAAAGACTGCTTATGCGTATGGAAAACCATTGGGATCTTTTGTTAAGTATTCTTATTAACTTTCGCTTTGTTTATCCGTCAGAACGCGGACTGGTACCCAAATGGTTAATGAATGAATTAATTTCAAGACTAAAAAGTCAATTACAAAATCCAATTCCGAAAGACAAAATCTGCCGGGGACCTCTGCTTTCCAGAACACAATATGAAGTTGATACCACAAAAAACGGATTTAAAGTAATTTCTTAATATGAATAAAACTCGTATAGCAGCAATTGGAGATATACATATGAATAAGGAAGTAGCGGGGACATTCCGCAAGCTTTTTGATGAAATAAGCCAAAAAGCCCAAGTACTGGTGATAAGCGGAGACCTAACAGCTCATGGACATGAAGAGGAGGCGAAAATACTTGCCCGGGAGCTTAGCTACTGCAAAATTCCGGTAGTAGGGGTATTGGGTAATCATGATTATGAAAACGGCCGCCAGGAAGAAATCAGAAAAATTCTTTCTGCCACAGGCATGTTTATTCTGGAAGAAGAACCCCATGTGATAAATAAAATAGGTTTTGTCGGAACTAAAGGATTTGGAGGAGGTTTTGATAACCATATGCTTGGAATGTTTGGCGAAAAAGCAATAAAACAATTCGTTCAGGAATCAATTAGCGAAACATTAAAGCTTGAAAATGCTCTGCTAAAACTAACTACCGAGAAAAAAATTGTAGTACTTCATTACTCCCCTATTCGCCAAACAGTCGAAGGAGAAGCAAGGGAAATTTATCCATTCTTAGGATCCTCAAGACTGGTTGAGCCAATTGATAATTTTAATGTAACTGCGGTATTTCACGGCCATGCGCACTCCGGAACACTGGAAGGAAAAACACTCAAAGGAATTCCTGTTTACAATGTTGCCCTACCTTTAAGAAAAAGGCTTAACAAAAAACAACCCTATGTTTTAATTGAAGTTTAATATTTTTCCTCTTTTTGAGCTTCGCCCTAGATCGCTCCATAAACGTGTATAATCCCGATTCAATCGGAGTAAAATGTAAACGGTAAGCCCTAGGCGGGCTGCTCGTTTCTAGAACTTGCGTTCGCGGCAATTTTTTTACTCTGAAGAAAAACTACGTTTAATGGAATATTAAGTTCCGTAACAAATTCTCCTAAAACTTTTCTTGACAAAAAGGGCGGAAGAAGTTTTTTAATTTTAGAAAAAAATTCTCTGTGACCACCGATGACGACAAAATGAATATTTTTATTTCTTATAAACTCGGCAGTTTTTTGAGCAATTAAACTCAAATGGCGGTGCAAATGGTCTTCGATATGACGAAGAATTTTATCTTCCCTCATCCAAGCTTTATTAATCTGCCGGACTTTTTGCGGAACAAACTCACCAAAAACATCTTCGTGTTCTTCTATTTCTCCAAGATGCACGGTAAAAAGTCTGGCTCTTTTTCTATCTGCCAATAAAACAAGATATCTGTCGTGTATTCCAAAAGCTTTATTAATCGGTTTAAGATAGGTAGCGTTTGAAATAACACAAAAGGTGGGAAGGAAAAACTCAAAATCCAAAACTTCAAATAAGCCTTTTCCTGCAGAAAAAAATACCACGCTTCTTTTTCCTCTGCTGTCGAATAATTCTTCTAAATAGGCTTCTATCTTAGATATATCTAAACGGAATTTATCCTGCTCTTCTCTATTTAATTTTTCGTGAATTAGAGAATGAAATTGCGACAAAAGAGTTTTAACGGACGGAGACTTTTTCTCGCTATTTCCTAAATAAACAGAAAGCACCGGAGATTCCGAATTTTTATATTTATTCAGCGATTGTACTTTCTGCATAATTTTTTTGTGTTCCATAAGAACATCCTAATAAAATTTATACTTTGCGGATTGACCGGTGGTCAAAATATTCGCTATTGCTTGAAAAATGCTTACCCTTGTAAGTTTTTAGCTCTTTAATTAAACGTTCAAACCCAATATTAACCGCTTCATCAGGCGAACCGCCCGTTAAGTGCACCACAAGCGGCTTTTTAGGAATACGCAAAGTAATAGTGCCGTCGAAATAGATCGTACTTGCAGTTTTGTTGTTTATAATATGTCTAACGTCTCCCTCGTCAAATGTAATAATCTCCGTATTCTGACCTAACCGCCTTTTATGCTTTCTTAAAATAATAACAAGCAGCGGCAGATCCGAACCATACCCTGATAAAAACTGTGCAATTTTTTGCGCATGTTGATTAATATGTTCAAGTATTACATCTGAAAGTCGACAACCCTTAGTAGTTATGCTGCAAATCATACCTCTGTTACCTTATCTAGTTTTTATTGATCTTTTGTTAATTTTATACAATCATTGAAAGAGGATTAAGAAAAAACCGATAATTTTTTGTAAGAGAACTATTGCCGCTCTTTTTGACCGTTTTTTCCTTCTATTAAAACAACAACCGACCAGATATAAAGGTTTAGATTGGGGAAATTTTTGTTGTCCCATCTTCTTCATCTCTTATTTCATAACCCATTTTTTTAATTTTATTACGCAGCTGATCTGCTAAATGGAACCGTTTTTGCTTTCGCAATTCTTCCCTCTCCTTTACAAGCTCCATAACCTCCCGTGGTACCCGTGATACTTGCTTACCCTGAGCTTGTCGAACGGGTGGTACCCGTGATACCTTTTGAATACCTAGACCCAGAACCTCATCGAATTTAAAAAGACTTTCTGCCTTGGCACTGGTTGGATAGGCTGAACGGACAAGCTCCCACATAACTGCCAGCGCTTTTGGCATATTTAAATCATCGTTAACTGCGTCCATAAACTGCTGCTCAAATTCTGCACAGCCGATTTTGGGCTCACCCCATTTGCTTACTTCATCTGTCAAACGATTGAATGAAGTTTGCGCCGCTTCTAAAGATTCCCAGGTAAAATTCATTTCCTGACGGTAATGAGTTTGTAAATATAAGTAGCGAAGAGCCATCGGATCAAAATTCTTAGCCTGAACATCCTGAACCGTATAAAAATTTCCTAAGCTTTTACTCATTTTTTGCCCCTCAACTTGTAAAAAATTATGGTGTACCCAATAATGCACAAATTCTTTACCTGTTGCTGCTTGGCTTTGCGCAATTTCGTTTGTGTGGTGAATATTTATGTGGTCTATTCCGCCTGTATGGATATCCAAAGTCTGACCAAGTGCGCGCATGGACATAGCGCTACATTCTATGTGCCAGCCGGGGAATCCAATACCCCATGGACTCTCCCACTCCATTTGGCGTCGCTTGACGACGCCAGAAGGACTGAATTTCCAGAGAGCGAAATCGGTTATATTTTTCTTTCCTTCTACAAACTCGACACGGGCACCTTTTTTTAAATCTTCCTGTTTTTGATGAGAAAGCTTAAAATAATCAGGAAATTTAGAGGTATCAAAGTAAACACCATCGCCTTGAATAATATAAGTAAATCCTTTTTTTTCTAAAGCTTCTACCAATGCTAGTTGGTCTTCGATATAGCTTGTCGCATGCATGATTTCATCGGGCTTTTTAATATTAAGCGCTTTTTCCGAATCAAAAAATTGTTTTTCAAATTTTTTGGCAATATCCCAAACACTCATACCAAACTTTTTTGCTCCTTTTTCCATTTTGTCTTCGCCCGTGTCTGAATCTGAAGTTAAATGTCCGACGTCGGTAATATTCATTACATGCCTAACTTTATATTTGTTCATTTCAAGAACACGAACCAAAATATCATCGCCAACATAACGACGCATATGACCAATATGCTGATAATCGTAAACTGTCGGTCCGCAGGAATACATACCAACATGGGGTGGATTAATAGGTTTAAACTCCTCAATTAATCGAGTTAGTGTGTTATATACTTTCATTATAAATTCAAAGCTCAAAGTTAAAAATTATCCTTCGACAAAACTCAGGATAATACTGAGCGAAGTCGAAGTATTAAAAGTGAAGGTACTTTATTTTAAAATATATTCCTTTACTTTGCCCGCTTCGACTCGTCGAAGACGAGGCGAGAACTTTTAATTTTAAACTTTTAACTATTTTACCCGCTTGCTCCCCTAAACTTCTCCACATTTTGTGCTCTGTCTACAGTGATGGGCTTTGGTTTTTTCTTTTCTTTTTCCTGTAATTCAAACTCCTCTTCCTTTTTCTCTCTTTCAATTTTTTCTACAGGTTTTTCTTCTTTTTGCTTTGGAGCATTAAATAGTGGATCATAGTAACTTTCTTTATGGAGCTGCTTTTGTAAAGCTACCATTTTTTGTATTTCTTCGGGTGTTTTTTCCGGATTATTTTGGGCTGCATTCTGAGCGGCTTGTTCCGCTTGGGTATTTTGTGTCTTATTTTTTTCTGACGGAGCGTACATTGCTTTTATTATGTCTTTGTTTTGTTGCTGGCGTAGATTTTCGGCTGTCTGAACCTGAGGTATTTCTGCCGTCTTTTCTGCTTTTTCTTTTTCGGCTGCTTCCGGTGTAGTTTTTGGAATTACTTGTCTGGCAGTTGTTTTTGCCAACTTACCAGACTCATCTATTAATGTTTTTCCAGCTTGTTTTGCAATATTTCCAAGCTGCCCCAATGCATCGCCTAAAATTCCACCCTTATTCATCACCTTTTATTTTAACATATTTAAATTAGGAGCATCTGAATGGATAATACAAACAAAATTTTGTTATCAGTAATTAATTACTAGAGCTTAGAAGTTAGTAATTTACTAAACTCTAATACCTAACCTCTAACAACTAATTTATTATCTGATAATTCCCAATTGCTCTTTTATTTCATCACTCATCTTATCCGGATCCCAGGCAGGTTCCCAAACTAAATTTACTCTCGCCTTTTTTACGCCTTTAATTTTTTTTACAGCAGTCGGCACCCATTCGCTAAAAACTGCAGACAATGGACAACCCGGAGATGTTAGTGTCATTGTGATTAAAACTTCCCCTAACCTTTGATCTATATCAATTCCGTAGATTAAACCAAGATCAACAATATTAACATCTAACTCGGGGTCAACAACCATTTTTAACTCCTCCAAAACTTTATCTTTAGTTATCATGAGTAATTGTGCGAATCACTGCGAATTATATGCTAATTTATACTAATTTACCACTAGAATTTAATTCTATTTTTCTTCACTCTAATGATACGTATTATCGTAGTGGTTACTAAAATGCTTTTTTGTTTTTTCGTTTGTTTTTTTCATACTCTCCTCGATGATAGCGCCAGTCACTACCTTTTGATGACGGAATATAAGATAAAATATCTTCTATCTTTTGCCAAAATTCTCTATTTTTATCATCTGCTAAAATTTTTTTGACCATTTTTTTATAGCCCTTTCCGGCGTAGCGAAGATTAATGCTTACTCCTGCAATTGTTGACGGAGTAACGCGAAGAATTTGCCGTATCGCTGGATATTGATAGCCTTTTGCTAGTAAAACTGCTATTGAGAGCCGCTTTGCAAGCATTATTTTTTCTACAGGAGAAAGAAAATCATCTAAAAAGTCTTTTATATCCTCGGAGTTACTAAGAGAAGCAATTGTATTTTCAAGAATCTCTGCCATTCTTTTTTCGACATCTTTGTGAATTGGATATTTAGAAACCTGCGTCATAATACTCTAATGATACGTATCATTAGAGTAAATTGTCAAGAGAAATATTGCTCTGTATGCATAACTTATAAATCTTTTCCTCTTATTAATTTGTTTCTTTCTCTTTTTAAAGCATTGATATCGAGTTTCAACTTTTGGATTCTTTCCGATAACTCATGTCTTTGCGCACCAGCACCTGGCTTTCCCTTAAGTTCTTTTCTTTCTTTTTTAAGTCTTGCCCTTTCTAAGTTTAACCCATTTGAAAGTTGTATAATTTCTGATAACGATAAGGGTATTGGCTTAGGCATATCGCTTCTCTTTCGGTAACTCTCCGACCCGCACGTCTTTCCATAATTTAATATTCACTCCTTCCCTCCATGGCCCGCTGGAGTGTAACTTCGTCTGCATATTCTATGTCTGCGCCAACCGGTAATCCTCTTCCAATTCTTGTAACTTTGCACTTTGAATTTTGAACTTTTAACTGCTTTGCTATGTACATTGCCGTTGCCTCCCCTTCCATTGTAGGATTAGTTGCCAAAATAATTTCTTTTACCTCTGGCTCCTGTGTCCCATTTGTCCCTTTTGAAACTCTTTGAAGAAGTTGTTGAATATAGATTTCGTCCGGACCAATATTATTTAACGGATCAATTTTCCCATGAAGAACATGATAAACACC
>JACPAR010000037.1 GCA_016180725.1 Candidatus Levyibacteriota bacterium
GTAATGTTGTTTACAAGTTTAAACTGAGGGTCTAACAAAACCCTCAGTTTGGACATTTTAGAGTTCGCAAAATGGGGACAATTGAGATGTCGCGTTACAGTGCCATTAAGGGAGTGTGGTATAATCTTTTTAGTATAATTGTGCTTTAGGGAAGAGTTTGAAAAGAATCAGCTTGTAAATGAAAATGCTAAAAGGATATAAACAGTTTATTGAAGAGTTTAGCGTATCAACAGAAGAAGAGAGAAGCCTTAAGGAAGAGTTTTTGACAAGGATTGGGCAGGGTAGATTTACAAGAGAAGAAAATCCAGTTGATCACTTTGGCGTGTTTTTCTGGCCTTATAATCCAAAAACACAGGAAGTTTTTATTGTCCACCACAAAAAGTCTGGGAAGTGGTTAGCTCCAGGAGGACATATAGAAGTGGGAGAATTACCAATAGATACTCTTAAACGGGAAATTAAAGAAGAGCTGGGGTTTTCGCCAAAACAATTGGAGGAAACTCCTTTTATGATTTCAATAACTCCGGTAACTTACTTATATGGGTATAGGTGTAAACTTCATTATGACATTTGGTTTGTTGTTGCGACCGATGGCAGGGAGTTTAAAGTTGATATTGAGGAATTTCATACTACCCGTTGGGTTTTAGAAACGGTAGGAGGCGTTTGAGGAGAGATAAAATATCACTCAGCCGCTGTTCAAGAAATGACTGCTTCTTTTTGGATTCATTAAGTTTATTTTCAAGCTCTGCAACTTTTTTATTGAGCGCTTCTATTTTTTGCTCTTCGTCTAAAGAAGACTTTGGAATAATATATGGTATTTCTTCTATGGGTGTTATAAACGGAGTTATTTCCACTTCTTGTGCTATTGTGAATGATGCTTCATTTTCCTGTTGTTTGTCAAAAGATCGCATCTTGTCTAAAAAGAGCGGACCATTCATGGTATTTTCTTTCCAGGTAGCGCAGGGGTCATCGGCTTTGCAGGCAATAACGTTTAGATAATAGCTGGCGGAAGGCTCAATTATTATCGCTAATCGTGGATATGAAGTTGATGCGAGATAGACATAAGATTCGGGTTTGCCGCTGACTTCATCTATTTTTGCGCCAAATACCGTGTATTGAGTTGCCCATGCTATTTTTTGCCACTGAATTTCAACTTCCCGTTTTTCGCTATTTATAAATGTTTCGCGTATAACATCTAGATGCGGTGTGTTATCGTAGTCGTTTATGCGGCCGTAGCTTTGGAGCTGTTTAGAAAGGTAGTCGTTGCCAAACGAAACAGCTAAATCTCTTTCTTCGGTATTTCCGTTAACAACAGCAGTTACAATTACTGTTCGCTGTTTTATCTGTCCTGATTTTGCCTGCGCATAACTTGTGCAAATTTCTTTCCAGGTAAAATCCGGCTGACCGGTATAGTAGTGGCGCTTAAGATACGTGTTGTCATCCGGAGGACTAAAGGGTGTAATGCTGTCGCCTTCTCCTTTGTCTTTAAAAGCAAAGCTTGATTTTATTTGATCACATGGTTCGCTAGTGTATACATCTGATTGAATAATAAAAGTTTTTGTTTGGTCAAAGGGCCGAAGAGCAAAAGCATAAACTGCAACCGGTCCGCCGCCGGCAAAAGCTGCGTTTACCGCCGAAAGCAATAAAAGGGAAAAAAGAATTGTTAAAGTAATTAAGCGAAGCTTATTCACAATTAGGGATTATAAGATATGCTTTGGATATTGTCAAATTGCAGAGATTAAGATGCGATAGGTTTGGATTCAGGAATTTTGCCTCGTTTTTCCACTGCTTTTTCAAAAACAGTTTGAAGCGGAGTATTAACTTTGGGTATGTTGACTTTAGGAAATGCGATAACATCTCGGCCTAATTCTGTTATGTCAGGTATGCCAGAGGAAGGTTCTGATCCCCGTCTTCCCATCCAGTCCATTACTTGTTTTACAACATGGTCTTTCATTTGGCCCGTGGAAATTGGCATTACTTCTTTTCTTACCAACATAGATCAAATATAGACAGATAGTGATTTTTAAACTGCAATCTTATGCTAAACTACTTGTTTTTAATTGTAAATAGGCAAATTTTTTAGGTGTATAATACGTTTATGGAATACGTTGCTGATTTTCATTTACATAGTAAATATTCACGCGCGGTTTCTCAGGATATGATTATTCCAAGAATGGCACAGGTAGCAAAACAAAAGGGAATAGATATTTTAACTGCTTCCGACTGGACACATGGACTCTGGTTTAAGGAGATAAGAAATCAGTTAGAAGAACAATCCGAGGGACTCTATAAAATCAAATATCAAATATCAAATATCAAAAATACAAATCAAAATTCAAAAATAAGTGCAGATAGGGAAACACTCTTTATTCTATCAACAGAAATTGCCAGTATTTATACTCAAGGAGGAAAATTAAGGAGAATACATAATCTTATTTTTGCTCCGAATTTTGAGATAGCGGAAAAAATCAACAAAGAATTAACCAGAAGAGGTTGTAATTTAATGTCCGACGGCAGGCCAATTATTGGAATATCTTCCAAAAATCTTTTAGAGCTGATTTTAAGTATCGATGAGCGAGCAATACTTATTCCTTGCCACGTTTGGACGCCGCATTTTGGCGTTTACGGCTCGGCCAGCGGATTTGATTCTTTAGAGGAAGCTTTTGGAGAATTAAGTAAATATATTTATGGCATAGAAACAGGACTTTCCAGTGATCCGCAGATGAATTGGCAAATAAAAGAGCTTGAAAACAGGTCAATTTTATCTTTTTCCGATGCGCATTCGCCGGCAAAGATGGGAAGGGAAGCGACAGTGTTTCAATTGGAAAAGCCAAGTTATGAGAATATAAGAAAGGCAATTATGAGAAACAGTATCACGAGTACCACAAGTACCATTTTAGCGGACACAGAAATTGCAAAGTTGTTTATGGTCCAAAAGAAATTAAAGAAAAAGGAAATTCCTGCCCGGTTTGCAATAGGCGTTTAACAGAGGGGGTATTGTTTAGATTGCAGCAGTTAGCTAATCAAAATTTGGAAGACATATCGGAAGAAAAGGTAAGTCCTAATGGGATCCGCTGGATTGTTGACAAAACAAAAAATCATCCTCCCTATGTTAAACTCGTGCCACTTTTGGAAATTGTGGCAGAAAGTTTGGAGTCAACTGTATTTAGCCAAAAAGTAAAGGCTATGTACGAAAATCTTTGCCGTGAATTCGGGTCGGAAATCACAGCGCTTTTAAAAACACCAATACAAGATATTAAAAATTTTGGCGACGCAAAAATAGCCGAAGCGATAGAAAAGGTTAGAAAAGGAAATATTGCTATCGATCCGGGTTTTGATGGGGAATATGGCAAGGTGAAGATTTGGCAAGAGGAAGTTAAAAGTTCAAAATTAAAAGTTCAAAGTGAAGATGAGAAAAAAGAGCAACTGGGGTTGTTTTGATTGAGGATAGAATCTAGAAGCTAGAAACTAGATCTTGAGGTTAGAAAATTGAAGATAGATCAAGCTTCTATCATCTAACTTCAAATTCTAGCTTCAAGTTTCTAGCGTCTATTCTCAAATTATCTATGTTTCAAGATCGAGAAGAAGCAGGAAAGTTACTTGCAGAGCAGCTTATTTCATTTAAAGGTCAAAAAGATGTAATTGTATTAGGTATTACCCGGGGAGGGGTGGTAGCGGCAAAGGCTGTAGCAAAAATTTTAAAAGTTCCGTTAGATATTTTAGTAGTAAAAAAAATTGGCTCTCCAACAAATCCTGAATTAGCAATAGGCGCAATCGGACCCAAAAAGAATGTTTTTTGGGATTTAATATTAATAAAAAAATTAAATCTTAACAATTACCAAATATTTGCTATTAAATCTCAAAAAGAAAAAGAACAACAAAAACTTGAGGAAAAGTTACGCCTTGGGAAAAAGCCGCTTGAACTAAATAATAAAACTGTTATTTTAGTGGATGATGGAATTGCAACAGGCGCAACAGCGCACGTGGCACAAAAATACTTACGCAGTCAAAAAGTAAAATTAATAATTTTAGCAGTGCCAGTAATAGCAGAAGAAACATTAAATAATATTAAGATATACTTTGATAGAGTTGTTGCATTGGAAGTTCCCCGAGAGTTTCATGCTGTTGGCCAATTCTTTAAATATTTTCCGCAAGTGGAAGATGAAGAAGTTATAACAATTTTAAATAGGAGATAGTAAATTGCAAATATACATTGTAAAATACAAATAGTGAGAGAAACTAAATTTGATAAGGATGTGTTTAAAAGACGCCTTTATAACTTTATTCTTCAATTAATAGAGTTTATAGATAAATTACCAAAGAGTAGGGTATCATTTGTTATCGGTGATCAACTATTAAGAAGCGGGACAAGTATTTTAGGTAATTACATAGAGGGACAATCGGCGAGCTCAAAAAAAGAATTTTTAACTTTTATCCAATACTGTCTCAAGTCTTCAAATGAAAGTAAGGTATGGGTAGCTGTTCTTCGCGATTCAGGAAGATCATCAAAAGAGAAAGCAGACTGGTTTCTTAAAGAGCTTAATGAATATTCAAGTATCTTTGCTTCAAGCGTATTAACTATTAAAGGAAAGAAATCTATCTAAAATTTTAAATGTGTATTTACTATTTACAATTTTAAATTTACTATGAAATTGATTGTCGGCTTAGGCAATCCGGGGGAAAAATATCAATTTACCCGTCATAATCTTGGGTTTATTATTGCGGATCAGTTTTTAAAAGATAATGAATCTTCGGAAAAAACAATTTGGGAGAATTCGGATAAATTTAAAAGCGAACTAGCCGAAATCAAAATTCAGTCTAAATACAAAAAAGAGGAGAAAGTTATTTTGATAAAACCAAAAACTTTCATGAACAATTCTGGTCTGGCAGTATCCTTAATTTCTCAATTTCTTAATATCTCAATTTCTGATATTTGGGTTATCCATGATGATATTGATTTGCCTTTAGGCAGTATCCGGATTCGTCTGGGAGGCAGTTCGGCAGGACACAGAGGACTTGAATCGATTATTAACAATTTAAAAACAGAAAAGTTCTGGAGGTTTAGGCTGGGGATTGGAAACCCGAATAAAATATCAAATATCAAATATCAAATATCAAATAAATCAAAAATTAAGGATGTGGAAGATTTTGTTTTGGGGAAGTTTGGTCACGATGAAGTAGGAAAGCTTAAAGAGCTTATAAAAAGAGCATCAAAAGCAATTAACTTCGGGTTAGAAAAGGGGCTTGAATCCGCAATGAATAAATTTAACACAAAATAATGCAGAAAGTTTCCCAAATTCTTAAAGGATTTAATCCCAACAAAGACAAATTTATTTCCCGAGAATTTCAACTTTTTGGCATTCATCTTGCCGAGCAGCTTGACGATTACAAGCACAAAAGTCTCTACATTAAGCTTGCTAAAACAGTTCACCGTTCCATTTTGGAAAAAGCGCTTTCTTTTTGTGTCGATAGCAAAGCAAGAAATAAAGGAGCTTTATTTATGTGGAAACTAAAAGAACTCAAGAAACAAAAGTAAATAATCAATTGTAATTTTATATGAAATTAAAATACATTCTCATCTTTCTAATCTCTATCTTTTTTGTTGTAGGTGCATTTGTATTTCAACAGCAGCTATCTCACTTCCGGTCATTGGGGTTGTTGGGGATATTTTTGATTAATTTTATTGGTAACGCAACGGTTTTTTTACCGGCACCTGCAATAGCATCGGTTGTAGCCGGCGGAGTAATATATTCCCCGCTTGCCGTTGCAATAGCTTCTTCTTTTGGCTCATCGATGGGAGAAATGATTGGGTTTTTACTTGGCGTATCGGGGAAAGAGCTATTTATTAAAAATCACCATACATGGTACAAAATGTTAAAAGATATTTTTCAGAAGTGGGGGGATGCGGTAATATTTTTTTTTGCTTTTGTCCCAAATCCAATTTTTGACGCCGTTGGTATTTTGGCGGGAGCTTTGCGGTTTTCGCCGGTTAAATTCTTCTTAATTATGCTCGCCGGCCGATTCATTCGTGGCCTGCTTTTAGCCTATCTCGGCTCCGCTTTTGCATTGCATTAGTTTTGCTCGCCAATAAGCCACGGTTTCATCTGCTCAAGTGAGGCCAGTGCAGAAGTATCTTTATAATATCTTACAAAAAGCATTGGAAGATCTTCGCCTTCTTTTGGTTTGGGATTAACGTGTTCAATGACCCATGTTTGTACTATTTTAGTAGATTTCGTTACCGGATCAGTGATTTCACGCAGTTGATATTTTGCCGGCACAAATGCTTTGCGCATGTGGAAACGATAGCTTTGTTCGCGGGTAATATCAAGTAACGCTAAAGCCGCGGTAATTTCTTCGGACGTGCCACTTTGCTTGGCCTTTTGGTAAGCTTCAATGGCATCAATATACCCTTGTGCATACTTGAGGAGCCTACGATGGATTACTACTGGTCTTGGTTGCCGCTTTTTACGAATACTTCTGGCCTTGTAGACCTCTTGTATGAGTTTTTGCACAGTTCTTCTATGAGGAAGAAGTGTAGGTTGATGCGAGGTTAATTCTTCGGCAGGTCTTTTTTTGACTACTTTTTTGGCCGCAAGCGGCTTCCGATGCTCTGCTTGTTCTGTTACTATCAGATCATGAAATGCTAAAACTGCAATATGCTTAAGTATTGCGTAGAGTCCGGGAATTTCTTGCTCAACCGGCGCACTGAATGTAAGATTTCCTTCCCGATCGAGTGCCCCTAGGAGTGAGAGGGGTATATTTTGCATTCTAAATCTTACTGCAATTTTCCAATCTTGCGGTGTTCCTAGTGTTCTAAGCTCAATGCTTTCTATGCCAAGCGTGCCGGGCAAACTTTTTTGAGTAAATAGTATAACTTCTCTTCCTTCCCGTAGCGGTAGTGATTGTGCAGTATTTTCTCCGGTATCTCGCCAGGGAATAGATTCCCAAGCAAGCTTAGTTGTTATTATAAGCTCTTGTTCTTTCTCGTTGAGTTTATTTACGAATTCTTCACCAGATGCTTTACGAAAAACCTCACGAATCGCGTACATATGTTGTTTTTCAAATGGTTCTTGTTGCATAACATCTTTAACTGCAGAAATTACTAAATTGATTTTTTCTTGATCAATGCCAAAGGATTGAAGTCTCTTCTCAAGCTGTGGAATGGCTGCATCTTCAAAGAATTCAGATGCTATTTTATCTGGATATGTTGTATCAAATACAGCATTACCAATTGTCTCAAAATGTGGGCGTAGCGCTAGTGCCATAAGACGATAGCGTTCAAAATCTTGACCAACAGATTCCTCATATTCGTTATCAAATTCGGTTGGATGTACTGCCCATTGGTAAGCTGCAAATGCTATTCCAGTAAGTTCTCGCGTAGAAAATGTTTGCAGGAGCGAAGCTATTTCTCTGTCTTCCTCGCTAGTTCCGTTAAACATAATGCGATATACCAAATTTTCTTGCCAGGTAGAAATTCTCTTTAAGTATTCTCTGTTCTTATACTCTATTTTTCCAGCTATATTGTTATGAAACATAATTGTGCCAAGGAATAATTGTTGGATAACTTTTTCATGGAAAGGATGCGAACGCGTTTTTAATACACTTATTACCCAGTTGGTTATTTGAGTAAGATTTTCCTGTGATAGGGGGTAAGGGAAAGATTCAATATCCGCAAGTGCCATGCCATCAATTTTTTTTCGGTATAGCGCTCCCTGGGGAAAAACAGTTTGTTCCGGCTCTTCACGCAGTTGGTCTATAACTATATCAAGAAGTGCGGTATGATGAGCTATGTCTTCGTCTTTTTCTAGTCTGCGAAAATTGTCCATAATGTTTGTATTCCACATATTCCATTTTTCAAGAGCTTGTTGTCTTTCTATAAGATTTTCATCTGGTTTTGCCCGTCGTGGAAAAGCAATAATAAGTAGGCCATCAGCTTTTTTAGAATCTTGTGGTTCAAGGCCTTGTTTTTTTATAGCAGCATGTAAGTTAGGGAAGGCAGCGGTGTAGTTTTTTGGCAGCATTGAATAGCGGTATGGATTTTCTTGAAGTCGTTGGTCTCCTTCTTGTATTTGCGCAGTTAGTTTTACAGTGCGATCATTAATAGGGAGAATCCTTGATGTTTCTGCAGGACCGGTAACATGAATAAGTTGGCCTAAGAAGTTTGCAATAATTTCGAACCGTTGGGGATTGCGCAGAGGGACACTAAGAAGTAATTCCTGGATTGCTGCAACTGCCGCAACTACTGGTTCATAAGTTGGTGCATGGAGCAGTTTGCGATAGAGTAGCTCTCTGTCTCTTTGTCCACCTACAGATTTTCTTACCAATGTAGGTAAGTCTGCAATTAGTCTCTCTTCTTGAGAAAATCGTCTTCCTTCTTGTGGTGCCATAGGTTATAATGATAGCAAGATAGGGGTTAAGAGTCAATATTATAGGATAATTTATGCAGCAGGCGCATGTTTTTATTTCCGGTTTTGTTCAAGGTGTTGGATTTAGGCATTTTGTCCGCCAAAAAGCCCGTCAACTAGGCTTAACCGGTTGGGTAAGAAATCTTCCGGATAGAAGAGTAGAGGCCGTCTTTCAGCAAAGTAGTGGAAAGGTAGATAAGGTAGAGCAAGTAATTAAAGAATGTAGAAAAGGTCCATTTTTGTCAGAAGTGGAAGAGGTTAGGGTAGAGTGGGAGGAAACAAAAGAAAAATTTGAGGGGTTTGAGATATTACTTTACAGCTGATTCCATGTCTTTCCAGGAGTAGGCGCCGGCGAAGTTTTGGGTATTAATAAAAAATCCGGGTGTGCCGTTAGCGCCTAAGCTTGCCGCAGTTGCAACGTCTTCGGTTATTTTGTTGTCGTACTTGCCGCTTTCTAGGCAACTTTTCATTGCCGAAGCATCATAAACATCCGATAAGAAGTTGGCAAGCTCTTGTGATTTGCTTTTTTCATTTTTTACCTGGTCGTTTAGCAGGGTATAACCTTCGTTGGTCATAAGCTTATCGTGCACAGGCCAGAACTTGCCTTTTTCATGCGCGCAGTACATTGCTTTGGTTCCCATTTCGCCGTTGCCATGACCACGGGCGTAAATCCAAACAAGCGCAGCTTTACCGCTGTCGACCATCTCTTTCATCTTTATTACCGGCGCAACGTATGTGCCGCCGTCTTTTTCCAGTTTAAACCTGTCTCCCATTTGAGCGCTAAGAGTTGGATTTAATCCTGCAGCCACATGGCAGAAGGGACAGCTGGGGTCGGCGACTTCCACTAAAAGATTTTTGCTGTTTTTATCGCCAAATGTAATGTTTTTGTCGTTAAAAAGGGCTTTTATTTTATCAATGTTTACTGTTGGTTGTTGGGGAGCTTGCTGCTGCGGCGGCGTAGTTGGTTGGGCTGCTGCGGCTTGTGTGTTTTGCGCCGTGCCACTTTTTTCCAAATACTGCACTTTTGTGGTGAGGGAGCCAAGTAAAAATGCTGCAATGATTAAAAGTATGACAAGAAGTGTTGTTGCGTTTATTGGAAGAGGTAGTGGTGTGGTATTGGCTGATTCTTTTGTCATGGGCAATGCATACTATTGTAACCGGGAACCAAATAGTTTGTCAACGCCTTATAGTCTTTGACTTCCCCAAGCTGTAGCCTCAAAAGGCGTCGCCTTGCGAGGCTCGAAACATTAAGCATTTTAGCGGCTTGACTATTGGTTATCCTGTTTTTTAAAACAGAATTGATTATATTAAGTTTTTCCTGTTCCTCCGCAGTTAAGATAGGCTGATCGGCCATAAAATACTGAAGGGCAGTATTCAATCTTAGCCGATTATTTCTTCACTACCTAGTGACATTTCTATTTTGGGCTGACAGGACTGAAATATTGTCTCACCTCATACGTCAAGTATATGTCAAGGATACTCCTTGACGTACCTTGACGTACTCCTTGACGTATTAACGTAATATTCACGTTATTTTGTCAAATATACGTGAATTTACCTAAAAAATGACCTAAACTCACGGATTTTCTCATTCAGCTAGAGCAAGCAGAACAAGCTGACATTGCCCCACTTTTGCCTCAGTAAACAAAAGTTTATTATTGTTCGAGCACTTCGACAAGTCGTTCGACCTCTTCGAGAGCCTGAGGGCTCCTCGGAGCCTCGAACGGCGTGAGCTCAGATCTTCGATTCCGAAGACACTCAGATTCGAGGAACCGAATCGGCTCAGTGTAAACTGAGTCGAGAACCAAGTCTGACTTGGTTGAGAACACCTCTTTAGCATACTTCTCGACTCCGTTTGCGCTTCGCTCGAAGAATAGCAAATTAGCCTCAAACTGGGATAATGTTACGATTTTGGTACCTTGACAAGAAAATGTGTTTTTAGTACCATATCCCCTATGGGGGGACTTAAATAAGTTCAAAGTTCAAAGTTCAAAGTTCAAAATTGATAAGGAGATAAAATTATGTTTAGGCCAAAGGATACACAAGAAAGAATTTTGCACCGTTTAAAAATTGCCCGAGGGCATTTGGAAAAGGTTATAAAGATGGTGGAGGAGGACACCTATTGCATTGATGTTTTGCATCAGTCTCAAGCTGTTCAGTCGGCGCTTAGGGAAACAGATCACGTAATTTTAGAAAATCATCTTAAAACCTGCGCAGCAGACGCAATCACTAAGGGAAAAAAAGACGAAGCAATTAAAGAAGTGATGGAAGTGTTTAAGAAGACGCGTTAAACAATTTTCAATTTTCAATTTTAAATTTTTAATCAAATTCAAATTTGTAATGTTTTAAATATTAATTCATTAGAAATTGATTAGAAATTAGGGATAAATTATGAGCGAGAAAAAAATTATCATAATTTTTGTTTTAATAACCATTTTAATCCTCGGCGGGGGAGTTTTCTTTTTAAGTACAAGCAGTGCTCCGGCGCAAATCAGCTCTTCCAAAAACGCTAAAGTAGCAATAGACCAAAAAACTTATAACTGGGGAAAAATTCCCTACAGCGGCGGAAATGCTACTAAAACATTTAAAATAAAAAATACCGGAACAGATGTATTAAAGCTGACTAATATAAAAACTTCATGCGTATGCACAAAAGCTCTGGTTGTTATCGACGGAGCAGAGAGCCCATATTTTAGCATGCATTCATCTTCTTCCTGGGTAGGAGAGGTGAAACCCGGCAAAGAAGCAAGCTTAACAGTAATTTTTGACCCCGCCTTTCACGGCCCGTCAGGCGTAGGACCGATAACGCGCATAATTTCTGTTGCGACAAACGATATTAATAACCCCAATTTAGAGTTTACATTAACCGGTAACGTGGTGAAATGAAAAAATCACAACAAATTAAAAAGTTTCTGCACAAAACTGTTCCATTGTGGATGGTTGCATTAATTGTTCTTGATTCAATTTTAGCTACCGGTATTATTCAATACTACGTAATGAAGAAGCAGTTTAACCAGCAGCTTGCCCAACTTTCTAAAACTACTAAAAACCCGCAAGAATTAGTCCAGATAATAACGCAGGAGGTTTTACCCTCTTACGGTTATAAAACTTCTTTAAAATGGAAAGACTTAGGCAAGCAGTTGGTTGAGGCAGGAGCAATAGATAAAAAAAAGTATGCCGAGATTTTTGCTTCAAATGCTAACGGAGGCTACGAAATGAAGTATCTCGATAACTACTCAAACGAAAATATAACAATTAACGAGAAAAACTCAAGATTTATTGTTAACACTTTTTGGGCACTGGGCTTAATTAATAAAAGTAAAGTATTAGATGAGGGGCCGATGAGGGCAAACGGAACAGAAACCGGAAATTTTGCCTCAACCGGCGGGTGGACTTTAGGAGAAAAAACTGCGATGGAGCTTTACTCATCCAAAGAAATTATTCCGTTAACCCAAAAACAGCAGGAACTGGTTAAAAAAATTGCGGATAATGTTTATCGACCTTGCTGTGGAAATCCAACTTCTTTTCCGGACTGTAATCACGGCATGGCAGCCTTAGGTTATATAGAGCTGGCGGTTAAAAACGGCTTGAGCGAAAAACAAATTTATAAAGATTTATTAGCTTTTAATTCTTTCTGGTTTCCAACAACTTATATCGAAATAGCGGCCTATTTTAGTAAAGCTGGGATTAAATGGAAAGACGTAGACGCAAAACTGGCTTTGTCTTCCAATTATTCATCGGCTCAGGGTGCAAGACGCATTAACCAATCTGTGCAGGACGTGCCGGGGATTAAAAGCCAGGGAGGAAGTTGCGGAGCGTAATAATAATTCAAAGTGCAAAGTTAAAAGTTCAAAGTTCTAGAAAGGATTTGTAATTAGATAATTTGTGGAAACAGTATTCTTTCAAACATCTTTAATTGCTGCGTTTGTAGCCGGAATGGTAGCGCTTTTTGCGCCCTGCTGCATAACATTTCTTTTGCCCTCGTATCTAGGCTCAGTCTTTAAAGAAAAAGAAAAAGTGCTGCTAATGACTTTAGTTTTTGGGTTAGGAATTTTTGTTACTTTGCTCCCTGCGGTTTTGGGAGTAGCGCTAATTTCCCAAGCGCTTTTTCGGTACCACAATACTATTTATATAGTTGGAGGAGTGGTAATGCTTTTAGTGGCAATCACAACATTTTTGGGTTTAAAACTGCCGATGCCTAAGCTTTCAGGCACCAGGGTTGAGGGAAAAGCAGATGTTGGCTCTGTATTCACTTTAGGTATTGTTTCCGGTATTACCAGCGCCTGCTGCGCGCCTGTTTTAATAGGTATTTTAACTTTAACTTTTCTTTCTCCCAGCTTTTTGGGCGCGATTTTGGTTGGGGCAGTATATGTTTTAGGTATGGTTATGCCGCTTCTTATTATCTCAATCTTTCTTTCCGACAAAGTGGCAAGACTGGCAATTTTGCGAAAACCGGTTACATCAATCACTATCTTTGAAAAATCTTATCCGATTGTTTTGGGCAATATGGTTGCATCGTTGGTTTTTCTTGCTACCGGTGTTGCAGCTTTGGTTTTAACAATAACCGGCAGGCTTTCGCCAAATAATATGGATGTATTTACAAAAACAATTAAAGATGCCGGAAACGTTGTTAATTCGATGGTTGGCAATAATTTTGCCTTAAATGTTGTTTTTTTGATTATTATGTCATACTTTATATATTGGATATGCAAGAAGTTGTAAAAGGATAGCCCGCCTAAGCTTACCTTGCAACTTTTCAGTACTATTCGTACACGTTGCAAGGAGCGCTTTAGCGGCGGGTTTAAGAAGCTCTAAATGCTCATCAAGCTTTGCTTGGAATCGCAAAGAGCTTCTAAAAAAGGGGGTGATAAAAATGTTAAACGCTAAAGCTTTTGCAAATGCAGTAACTGCTGTAACCGCAGTTTTTTATGTAATTTGTTGGGCGTTATCAACAGTAGCGCCGGATCTGGTTATTGGCATTGCTAAATCCTGGATTCACACTCTTAGCCTGGATACAATTAAAGCTACATCGCCAATGCCATTTGAAACAGGAATTATAGGGCTCATAACAATATCGGCTGTTACCTGGGTTACAACGTACGCAACAATCTGGTTTTATAATAAGTGGGCCAAGAAGTAAGGTCATCAAAATTGTAGAATTATCATGTCCAGCTTGACTGGTAGGATATACTATTAATTAATATGAGTGAAGATAAAATAATTGTGGCAATTTTGGGTGTTTTAGGTATTGCTTTTACCTACTGGTTTTTTTTGATGAAAAAAGACGAGGAGGTAGCGGTTGAGGAATTGGTAGAGATTAAAGTTGATGGCGGCTATAACCCTTCGACAATTGCCATTCCAAAAGGAAAAACCACAAAAATTATTTTTTTCCGCACGGATCCAACGGATTGTTTGTCTGAAGTTGTGCTTTCGGATTTTAAAATCCGCCGCGAATTACCGCTTAATCAAAAAGTCACAATAGAAGTAACGCCGCAAAAGTCGGGGGAGTTTCCGTTTAGTTGCGGGATGGGGATGTTTCATGGGCGCATTATTGTGAGATGATAGGTTGTAGGTGGTAGGTTATAGGTTGTAGTTATGAATTCATATAAGGATTTGACAGTTTATCAGAAAGCATTAGACCTTTGTGTTCAGACTTATAAAGCTACTGACAAATTTCCTAAGTCAGAACTCTATGGTTTAACAAATCAAATAAGAAGAAATGTAGTATCTATTCCCTCGAATATTGCTGAAGGGCAGAAGAGAGGATATATAGCAGAATACATACAATTTTTGAGAATCGCCTATGGATCAGGCGCAGAATTAGAAACGCAATTACTAATAGCCTTAAAAATTAGTTATATAGATAAAACTGAGTTTGAAAAGCTAAACAATTTATTAGAAGAAATAATGAAAATGTTAAATAAGTTGATTAATGTTTTATTAAAAGCAAAAAACTAAAACCTAAAAACTATGAACTACAACCTAACTAAAAAATCTTTCTCAGTGCGTGGCATGCATTGTGCTTCCTGTGTTCGCGTGATTGAGCGGGCGTTAAAAAAAGTTGATGGCGTTTCGGAGGCAAATGTTAATTTGGCAACCGAGCAGGCAACTGTAGGTTTTGATTCTTCGAAAGTTAGTGATCAAGCTCTTGCAGACGCAGTTTCTAAAGTGGGTTACAAACTGGTAGTTGATGAGGGAAATGGGGGAGATCGGGATGATCAGGGAAAGCAGGGAATCGAGAAAAAAAGAGAACTTAATGATCTTAAGAAAAAAGTTACCGTAAGCCTTGTACTTGGAGGGTTTATTCTTTGGGGGAGTTTTCCGGGAGTTATGCAAACGGCGCCACCTTTTTTACAGAACTTTTTTATACAGCTTGTTTTGGCAATTCCCGTACAGTTTTGGGCAGGTTTTGGGTTTTACCGCGCGGCAATTCCGGCGCTTCGCCACAGGACTGCCAATATGGATACTCTGGTTGCAATAGGTACAACGGTAGCATTCTTTTACTCTACTTTTATCGTGTTTTTTCCCGGGGTGATTAGGGGAATTAGCGGGATTGGAGAGCTAATGCCTTATTTTGACGTTTCTACTATTATAATAGGCCTTATTCTTTTAGGCCGCTATTTTGAAGCAAAGGCAAAGGCCGGAACTTCTGAAGCGATTAAAAAGCTCATTGGACTTGCGGCAAAAACAGCGAGGGTGATTAGGGAGAGTAGGGAGATTGATATTCCGATTCAGGAAGTAAAAGTTGGCGACATTATACGGGTTAGGCCGGGAGAAAAAATACCGGTTGACGGGGTAATTGTTGAGGGTGAGTCATCAATCGATGAGTCAATGGTAACAGGGGAGAGCATTCCTGTTGACAAGGCAAAAGGCGATACTGTAATTGGCGCAACCATTAATAAATCCGGAACGTTTTTATATAAAGCCACAAAAGTTGGGCAGGAGACTATGCTTGCCCAGATTATTAAGTTAGTACAAGAGGCTCAAGGCAGTAAAGCGCCTATTCAGCGGCTTGCAGATGTTATTTCTTCATACTTTGTTCCTATTGTAATTATGCTTGCGATTGCCACTTTTGTTGTTTGGTATATTTTGGGCCCTGCTCCGGCATTTCTTTTTGCAATGTTGAACATGGTTGCTGTTTTGATCATCGCTTGTCCGTGTGCAATGGGTTTGGCAACGCCAACGGCTATTATGGTTGGAACAGGAATTGGAGCAGAGCACGGAATTCTTATTAAAGATGCGGAGGCTTTGGAAACAGCGCACAAGGTTAAAACAGTTGTTTTTGATAAAACCGGGACGCTCACAAAAGGGAAGCCGGAAGTTACAAACGTCATTGCGAGGAGCGAAGCGACGAAGCAATCTCATCAGAAAAGAGAGATTGCCACGGGTTATGCGAACCCTCGCAACGACAATGCTGTGGATGCTCGCGATGACATACTACAATTAAGTGCGTCGTTGGAAAAAGGTTCTGAGCATTCGTTAGCCGAAGCAATTGTAAGAAAAGCAGAGGAAGAAAAAGTTAAATTAAGTTCGGTGAGTAAGTTTAAGGCGGTAGCGGGACACGGAGTTGAGGGATATATCAATAACAAAAAAGCTCTGCTTGGAAATAGGAGGTTGATGGATAAAGAAAAGGTGGATTGGAAAGAAAGTAATAAAGAAATAGAGAGATTAGAAAGTGAGGGGAAGACGGTGATGATGCTTGCCCTTCGGCAAGCTCAGGGTAAACAGTTTCAATTGGTGGGTTTAATTGCAGTTGCGGATACAATTAAAGAAAGCGCAAAAGCAGGGATTCAATCATTGCAAAAGTTAGGGGTAGAAGTAGCGATGATAACAGGCGATAATAAGCGTACAGCAAAAACGATTGGCGATCAGTTGGGAATTAAGCAAGTATTTGCCGAGGTGTTGCCGCAGGAAAAGGAGGAGATCGTGAGGAATTTGCAAATCAACAAATCATCTAATCAACAAATTAACCAATCAACAAATTGGCTTATTGGAAATTCATTGCGACGAAATACTGTCGCAATGGTGGGTGATGGAATTAATGATGCGCCGGCTTTGGCTGCCTCTGATGTTGGAATTGCCATGGGCAGCGGTACAGATGTTGCCATTGAGGCAGCAGACATCACTTTAGTAAATAAAGATCTTCGTTCGGTTGCACAAGCAATAGAGCTTTCCAAAAAAACCATGCGAACAATAAAATTGAACCTTTTTTGGGCTTTTGGTTATAATGTAGTGCTTATTCCAGTTGCAATGGGAGTACTTTATCCGTTTTTTGGGATTTTGCTTAATCCAATCTTTGCCTCTTTTGCCATGGCCATGAGCTCGGTATCGGTTGTAACAAATTCTCTGCTACTCAAGCGGTTGATTCTTAAAGCAAAATAATTTACTATACAAACATATGGAAAACATTAATATCGTTGCTATTTTTTTAACAGGGCTTTTTACAGGCGGATTAACTTGCATGGCTGTGCAGGGGGGGCTTTTGGCGACGACAGTCGCCAATAGAATAAAGAATTATGAGCCCTTCGGCAAAGCTCAGGACAAGTCAGGAATAAAGGGTCAAAGAAAGCATGTAGTGCCAATCCTTGCCTTTTTAATTGCAAAACTTATTGCGTACACGTGGTTTGGTTTTATTTTAGGTTGGGTTGGATCCTTGTTTAAATTTTCTATTTCGATGCAGGTAATGCTCCAATTAACGGTTGCTATTTTTATGGTTGGTATTGCCTTAAACATGCTCGAGGTGCATCCTATTTTTCGCTATTTTGTTATACAACCGCCAAAATTTCTCTTACGCAAGGGATGATGGCTTTAGCCATTGCTTCGGGAAGTCCGTTTATTGGCGCAACAGTCCTTTTTGCGTTTGTTTTGGGCACTTCACCTGTGTTTTTTATTTTGGGGTATTTCACCGCAAAACTTGGCGACATATTTCAAAAACGATTTGCAACAGTTGCTGCCTACGCTATTATTCTTTTAGCAGCATGGAATATTAATAGTTCTATTGCGTTAACAGGCAGTAATTTTACTTTGCAAAGTTTGTGGAACTCTGTGATTTGCACGGTAAGTTTTTGTGACACTTCGCCTGTTTTCGCAAGATCATTAAAATCCGATTCAATCGGATTAAATAACCAACCAGGGCCGGTAAGTGAGGCAACCATTACTATAGATAGTCGCGGATACACGCCTTCAAACCTTACTGTAAGGAAAGGATCAACAGTAACTTTGCGGCTTGTCAATAACGGCGGAGGAGGATGCGCGCAGGCATTTACAATTCCTAAATTAAATATCCAAAAAGTTGTGCCGCTTGGTTCGGACACAATTCAGTTTACCGCGCCGCCTGAGCCCGGAGAACTGGCATTTATGTGCAGCATGGGGATGTATCGGGGAACGATACGGGTGATTTAAATCGGTGTTAATCCATAAGTAAATAGAACAGTATGAACAATCAGTCAAAAGGAAAACTAACTAAAAAGATATTCTCCATTAAGGGAATGCATTGTTCAAGCTGCGCGATAAATATTGACGGGGAGTTGGAAGATACAGATGGAGTTATTGAGTCAAATACCAGTTATGCCAAGCAGCAAACAGAAGTAAAATTTAACGAAGAAAAAATTGCCGATGCAGACATAATCGGGATTATAAAAAAATTAGGTTATACTGCCGTTTCCATAACCTAGGTAAAAACATATTTTTTGAATATCTTTATTGTTCAGTTCCCCCCCATTAAACTATCAGAGAATAACAAGATAAAAAATTGATGTAATTTGCTACGTATACAACACTCTTTAAATATAGTATATAATGGTAGTTAGTTACTATGAATTCATCACCGCTTTCGCAATGTGCCGATATTGTTGTTTCTGTTTTTGAAAAAGAGGAGTCGGCAGTTGACGATAAAAAAATTACTGTAAACCCTGTTGTTTCCAAAGTTGCCACCTGGTATGAAAAGCTTCGCAATGCCATGGATTACAGGGAAGAGGAGGTAATTTTAAGGGCGGCGATTGAGAGAATTCTTAAAAGAAGAATTTTGTTAGGCGGAATCGGTAAAACCATTGCAGGGGCGTTGGTAAGAGAGCTTGTCTGGGCAAAATATTTTCCAAACGAAAGCTTGTCGGAGTCGTTAGTTGCTTTTGTAGAAAAAAGAATTGACCTCTATTTAAAACTACGTGAATATCTTCTTTTAAAGCAGATTTTAAGCGATAGAGTTATTAATGAATGGATAATTGACCTTATGTCCTCCGACATAGAAAACGTTTTGCATCCGGGTAAAGAAAAAGAAGTTATGAGTAATTTTATGTACAAGATTATGCGGGAAAATATTACAATTGCCGACGACACAGAGCAAACAAGAGATGCGCAGGTGTTTATAGCCGTTAGGCGAAGTTTTGCCAAAGATGACCGGGCTTTTTTGCGTTACCAGCTTTTTTGCCAGTTTTTTAACGAATTAACAGAAGAGAACGTTAAAGAAGTTTCTGGGTCTTTTAAAAAAGCTTACGATGAAATTGAAGCACAGCTTAATTACATTAGAAAAGACACAATAAATTCTTATGTAAAAAGTAAAACCGCTGTATTTTTTGTTTTAGAAGGCGTTTTACAAACAGTGCCGGAGAATATCCGTGCGCTTTTACAAGACGAAGAGGAATTTAGAACTGTTGTATTTAAGATTTGCGAACAAAGATACAATGGTATAAGCTCAAAAGTTAGAAGAGCAATCGTGCGAAGTGTCTTTTTTATTCTTTTAACAAAAGTGATTTTTGCTTTTGCGATTGAAGGAACATTTGAGCGATTGGTTTACGGCAATATCATATGGAGGTCTATAATTCTTAACACAAGTGCGCCGCCACTTCTTATGATTATCGTTGGTTTTTTTATTAAAGCGCCGGGTAAAAGTAATTCTGAAAAAATATTTCATTATATAAATAAGGTGTTATTTGAAGAGCATCCCAAAATTGGCAGTCCACTTCTTACTTATAAAAATCCTAAGCAACTAAACCCGGTTCTAAATTTTATATTCAGTTTATTGTGGTTTCTTGCCTTTATTGTAAGCTTTGGTGCGATTGTTTATGTATTAACAAAACTGCACTTTACTATAGTTAGCCAGGGAGTTTTTCTTTTTTTTATAGCCATTGTTTCTTTTCTTTCTTACAGAATTGCGCTTGTACCGCGTACTTATACAGTAGGGGATAAAGACGGATTGGTTACGCCGATTATTGACTTTTTTTTCATGCCTATTATTAAGGTGGGTAGAAGTTTAACCGAAGGCATTTCTCAAATTAATATTCTAATCTTTTTGTTTGATTTTGTTATTGAGGCGCCGTTTAAGGGAATATTTGCTTTTTTTGAACAATGGTTTAGATTTTTGCACGCGAAGCGGGAGGAATTGGGGTAAAATTTATCTTGACACTATAAATGTAAGGTTGTAACATAGAGAATGTTCGAGTTAGTTGATAAGTATCAAAGACGTTTGATGATGGAAACCAGAAGCTGGTCCGCCAGCTGGCGGATTGAGGCTGGAGGTTAGAGATTAGAAATCAATCTTCAATTTTCTAACTTCAAGATCTAGTATCCAGCTTCTATTGTCTAGTATCTAGAAAATATGGCAGAATTAACTATTACAGATCAAAATTTCGACAGTGAAATTGCGCAAAGCAAAATGCCTGCATTGGTAGATTTCTGGGCGCCGTGGTGTGCGCCTTGCCGCATTGTAGGCCCGATTGTTGATGAGCTTGCAAAAGAATACGAAGGCAAATTAAAAGTTGGGAAATTAAATGTAGATGAAAATTCCCAGACCGCTGCTAAATTTGGAATTATGAGTATTCCAAGCATTTTAATTTTTAAAAATGGAACTCCGGTTAAAACAATCATCGGCGCGCAGGGAAAAGAGAAGTTAAAAAAGGAAATAGAGGAAGTGTTGGGTTCATAATCTCAAAACTCAAATCGCAAATCTCAAAACTACAACTCAAAACTTAAATCCCGATTAAATCGGGATAAATCTATTAAAGATGAATTAGTTTTTAGATTTTAGATGTAGATTTAACATTTGAGATCTAAGATTTGACATTTCATTATGTACGATGTTATAATTATCGGTTCCGGTCCTGCAGGTTTAACCGCTGCAATTTATACCACAAGAGCAAATCTCAAAACATTAATCATTGCCGGAAGCAGATGGGGAGGGCAGCTAATGCTTACATCTTTGGTTGAAAATTTTCCCGGATTTCCGGAAGGAATTCATGGCCCGGAACTTATGATGAATATGCGAAAACAGGCAGAGCGCCACGGAGCAGAAATTGTGGAAGTGGATTTTAAAGAAGGAGATTTTTCCCAACAGCCATTCAAAATTACAGCCGACAGTAAAACCTACGAGGGAAAATCCGTAATTATCGCAACCGGAGCAGATACCAGATGGCTTGATGTCCCGGGAGAAAAAGAAAAAATCGGCCGGGGAGTATCTTCTTGTGCGCCTTGCGACGCAGCGTTTTTTAGAAATAAAAAAGTAATTGTTGTTGGCGGGGGAGATAGTGCAATGGAAGAGGCATTATACTTAACTCAATTTGCCGAGAGTATTACCGTTATTCATAGAAAAGATGTTTTGCGCGCCAGTCAGATTATGCAGGATAAAGCAAAAAATAATCCAAAAATTAATTTTATTTTTAATACAGAAGTAGAGGAAATTCAGGGGGATCAAAAGGTTGAGAAGGTGAAATTAAAAACCCAAATCCAGAAAACTCGGAATACTCAGATAGATAGACAATCAGACAATCAGACAATCAGACAATCAGATATTTCTGATTCACAGAGTTTTCCGAGTATTCCGAAAGATTCTATTATTCAACAAACAGAGCAAGAGATTTTGTGGGAAATGCCAATTGACGGCGTTTTTGTTGCCATTGGCCATATGCCAAACAGTACAGTATTTAAAGGGATTGAGCTAGATAACAAAGGATATATTGCAGTTAAACAACATACAAAAACAAATGTTGAGGGTGTTTTTGTAGCAGGTGATGTACACGACGCAAAATATAAGCAAGCAATCACCGCCGCCGGATTCGGATGCGCCGCTGCGCTGGAAGTAGAGAAGTGGCTCCGAGGGCATTAAATTGAGACTAGAAACTAGAAGCTGGAAAATAGATATTGAAGTTAGAAGATAGAAGTTAGTATGTTTTCCAATTCCGTTGTAGATTCGTAAGTTTACCACCGAGTTGTTTATATCTTGTAAGAAGCATTTCGCAAAGATCCTTTCCCCAATAATTAAGGTCTTTAGCAGTTTCAATATGAACTTCCATTTCGTTTGCCGAGCCGATAGCGGAATCTAGATGCCGTTTGAATTCCTTTTCAAACCTTCTTTTAGCCCAACCCTCTGCTATATTTGCTGGTGAAGATTTTGATGCCCTTCTCATCTGTGATGTTAAATCGCTTCTTTCGTATACAGGAAGTTTTAATACTTCTTTGTGAATAATAATCATGAGTCCGTAAGCTTCTTTATATACCTCTAAATCTCTGAAAGTCTTAATCATAGTTTCATCGTATCAATCTATTTCTCTATCTTCAAGCTTCAAATTCTAGCCTCTAGTTTCTAGTCTCAAGGTTCTTACTTATTGACATTTATTCCGGAATATCTTATAAGATAAGATGTAAACTGATCCGTTAGCTGGATCATTTTTTCATAGTCCTCCAGCAATCGCTCCTTGAGACCCGTCAAACGGGTTCGAAAGGGAAGATGCGGAGGAAGCTCTTTAAAAAAATCCTTTTTGAAAAGAGTCTTGAAAAAAGCAAGAGATTTGCATTTGCTTTCTATGCTTAGGCAATTTTTGTCATTCTCAAATAGGGGATGATAAAAATTGCTTAGGCATTCTTTTAAGAGTCCTTTCCAAAAGGCCATCCATTCGCGATTTTTTGAATAGCGCTTTTATTAGTAATCATCCGTTCCGACCAGGACACGCCGTCAAATTTGGAACAACTGGAGGTGGTGTACTCTTGGAGCGGGACAGTTCTGCAGCATCCTAGACTTGGAGGTTGAATTTCTTCGCGGCCACAAGCAGCGTTAATCGCCACCCGAACTGGGGAGCACTTCTGAGAAAGAGGACTTCTCTTATAATCACAGACACAGTCTGTTGAGGAGAGTCATAGTCGACATCGTCGACATATCTCAGAAGCCCTAGTTTGGTTTCCCGGTTCACTTGGAGGTGTTGAGCAATAAGGCGACACATCGACCGCGTGCGGTCCACCCTATACGGACGACTGCTCATCCGTCCAGTAGGATTGAATCGTACGCCAGAGTTATAGTACGGAAGAGGAGATATCATGGAGCCCACCGTACACCGCAAGGGTCAGGAGACTATCGTCGCCACCGGCATGGACGCGGAAGACCATCGTCACCAGAAGAAGACGACGGGCGCCACCGATCACGCCGAGCACGGGCATGTCACTGGTGGAGAGCACACGGGCACGACCCACTAGGCGAAGTAGGGCCGGTCCTCGTGTGAGGTAACTTGGCGCGTGGCAGCTCTTTCCGAGCCCACGGGTCTCAGACTCTTATCGACCTTCGGGTCGGGGAGGCTGCTGCATCCGGCCATCCCCCCTCCCCAGCGCACGGTGGTTTGTGGTGTAGGTATCTCCAGGAGTTGTCTTAAGTTCTGGACGATTTGCCTCCCACTGGCTATCCGTGCGTCTGCACTCATTTTTCATCGCGACTGGGTGGGTCACAAAGGTTTCCGGAGGGAGAGTTGGCACGCAGTTTGTGTTCTTTCGTTTGCTTTACCGCAGACAACCACAACCTCGCACGTACCTGCCAATTCTCCCTCCACCCATCCTAAAACTTCTTTTTTCTACAATTTTAACCGCAGCTTTCTTCTTTTACATAATATCCCTTGACATACTTTAATAATTCCTTTAGTCTTAAATAAGATATTTATGCCAGAAGCACCTGTTCTTGAGCCACCACGTCCTATTACACCAGAACCTGTAGCGCCATCTGTTGAAGCACCAAGAGTCTACGCTAATCCGCTTGATAATCCAAAATTTGCTAAACTTCATCCATATAAACAAGACATGCTAAGGACTCATGTGGAAAATGCGTGGAAATTACCACGTTACAAAAAAGAAGAGGTACCTGTCTATAATGGCGATTTGGAGAAAAGCAGAGTTTTAAATGAAGGTCAATTTGCAGTTAGGTTGGCTTTGCGTTCCGGAGAACAGGTTGATCCAAAAACACAAGCTCGACGGCTTATTTTTGGAGTGAGCCCTAGTGACCCAAGTAAAATTATTATTGCCGATGACAATAATATAGTTAGACACGATACAAATTTTGTAAATACAGGCTGGAAAGCAGATGAATCTAAGATAAAAGATCCGATTATTATAGACGAAAGAGAGGGTAGGGTAATCATTCAAAAAAATGGCCAGCCACATTACTTTCCAAATGAGGATATGCGTTCCAGAGGGAAAATTATTATTCCTGTCAATGAGAATGTTTCTCTTGGTTTTTCAGGTTACGATCCAGAAACGCACTCTATTACTGTATATAAAGTAGCAACCGATCATACACCAAGTTCATGGGTTAATGAAGCAATAGAAAATCTCTACGAATTAGCACAAAAGGAGCCAGTCGCAGAAGTTAGTAAAAAAAGGAATGCGTTTGCGGAATGGGCAAAAAGAAATCAAAAGTATTTGCCTTGGATCCCAATTATTACTCTTTCTTCTGCGTTTCCAGACAACGCCAATATTCCACCGGCACCACTAGGGCCGCCGCCTTCCCCGCCGCCAATTGTAGAAATGGATAATCGCGGCACACCGCCTGTTAGCTTACCCGAGGAGGCTCCCGAAGCATCACGCGGAGGAGAAGTCATACGACCAATCCCTGAATTTCCAATTCCTCCCAGAAGCGTGCCAGAAATGCCACCAATTGCAAGAACTGTTCCATCGGAACCTTTAGAACTAAAGGGAAAAGCAGCGCCGACTGCGCGCTACGACTACACGCCAAGGCCAGATCTTGCTGAATTGCTTAAGCCAGGAAGCGAAAAATACATTTCCATCAGAGGCCTTGTAGAAACGCAGATAGCTGAGGTTGCGAATAAACAGCTGGAAGAGAGAGCAGAGAAACTACGGCAAGCAGGCGGATATCTGCCCGAAGATGATCCAGGTTTACTGGCGACAATCCAAAGAATCAAAGAAACAGAGCCAGAGGTCTACAAAAAGGTTGTCGATGATTTGACCAATTCGATGCGATATGCTATTGAAGCGAATAACCCGCCTGGTACAGTTGATGTGCAACATCCAGACAGGGTGACACAACCAGTTTTTGAAGGACTAGCTATAAATCCTACAGATATTACCGCAGCAATCGACATGGTAAAAAAGGGATCATCCATTAACCCACAACAACGGCCTTTTAGCGTAACGCTTGATGAACAATCAAGTTAGTAACTATGACAGATAATGCACAAGTGCAGCAATTAGTACAAACAGTTTCTAATCTGTCTTCGGATGAGGAAAAGAAAAAAAGTGTCGATGAAATAAGGGCAAATATTTTAGAGAAAGTTTTTAAACGCATATCAAATGTACTAACTTTGGAAGACATGGAAAAGGCAAGACAAATTGATAAAGATGATTCAACAGGAAATGCGGTTAAATATTTTCTAACAACCAAAGTGCCAAATTTAGAAGCAATTATCCAAGAAGAAACAGAAGCATACAAACCTTCCCCATCTGTTTAAGTAATCTTCTTTAGGCTATCTTTTCCGCTGACATTACCCCAGTTTTGCTTCAAAACACTAACGTCATTGCGACCCCGAGTAAACGAGGGGGAAGCAATCTCTCCTTTGGCAATGGGGATTGCCGCGTCGGTCTGATTTCATCAGCCCGCCTCGCAATGACGGCTACAAAGTGGGGTAATGTCAGACTTTTCCGCTATTGACACACTAAAATTCCTATGTTAAGATGATTCATACATTCGCCGTTTGGCCGATTAGAGCAATCGTTTCTATGACAAGAATTTTTCAAGTAGTATCTTTAACCTTCAAAGGTTTATTCTTATTGTCTTCTTGAAACGGTTCCTCGTAAGTTAGTCATTAGTTAACAGTTATTTGACAGTTGATATTAAAACGTGGATTCAGGGTTGATCGGGCCCGAAGTTTACCCGGTTGAACGCCTCGTTTGCAACGAGGAGGCAAGGGGTTCGACTCCCCTCGGGTCCACTAGACAAGTTTTTAGGTTGTAGCTTATAGGTTATAAAAATATTTCTACAATCTAAAACCTATCAACTAATATCTAAAAAATTTGAGCTTTGGGGCAAGCCCCCTAGTAAGAGGGGGTTTACCTTAAAGTTTAAAGTAGCAAGATTAGCTCTTTGACAAGTGAAGAGAAGGGTCTTTATCATATTCAATTAAATGAATATGCAATTTAAAATCTACTCATAATGCCAATAATGGATGCCTAGGAGGCTTTGGCCGAGAAAGGACGTATACAGGCTGCGATACTCGTCGGGAAGGTGCCACAAACCTTTGATCCGGCGGTTTCCGAATGGGGCAACCCCTCCGTCGCAAGACGGAGATCCCCGAGTAAAAATAGTTCCGCAAGGAATTATATAGCTCTGGGAAGGGCACGGCGTGAACTGAAACATCTAAGTAGCGCCAGGAAAATAAATCATTAGAGATTCCCTAAGTAGCGGCGAGCGAAAAGGGAAAAGCCTAAACCCTGAGAGCAATCGAAGGGTGTTGTAGGGCAGACGATATTCGATGTTGTCTTAAATAGCAGAAGAACTTGGAATAGTTCCCCAAAGAGAGTGAAAGGCTCGTAAGCGAAATTTGAGACACCGATAGTTTGTTCCTAAGTACCACGGGACACGCCATCCTGTGGGAATCTGGGGCGGCCACGCTCCAAGGCTAAATACCAAAGTCTACCGATAGTGAACTAGTACCGCGAGGGAAAGGTGAAAAGCACCCCGGAAGGGGAATGAAATAGAACTGAAATTATTGGCTAACAAGCAGAGAGAGTCCTTCGAGTCGCAAGACTCTCAGGATGATCTCGTGCCTATTGAAGAATGAACCGGTGAGTTATTGTACTTTCCGTTAGTCTAAGCCAGCTAAGCTGGCGGAGGCAAAGTGAAAGCGTTCCCTAACCGGGAGTTTAGGAAAGTGCAATAGACCCGAAACCAGGTGAGCTAACCTTGAGCAGGGTGAACCCCGATGAAAATCGGGGGGAGGCCCGAACTCGTATCTGTAGCAATAGGTTGAGATGACTTGAGGTTAGGGGTAATATACCAAACGAACCTGGAGATAGCTGGTTCTCCCCGAAATATATTTTGGTATAGCGGAAAGCTATAAGAAACGTAGGGGTAGAGCACTGAATGGTTCGCGGCGACGCAAGTTGTCGCAACCAATCAAACTCCGAATACTACGTTTTTTGATTCTAGTCAGACTGTTCGGGCTAAGCTGATCAGTCGAGAGGGAAACAACCCAGACTCTCATCTAAGGCCTCTAAATAAGAGCTAAGTTTCAAAGGAAGTCAAGTTCCTTAGACACCCAGGAGGTTGGCTTAGAAGCAGCCATCCTTTAAAGAAAGCGTAACAGCTCACTGGTGGACGGAATTTGGCGCCGAAAATGTTCCGAGGATTAAGCTCTTTGCCGAAGATAGAGAACTTTGTGCGAAGCACAAAGAGTTTAAAGTTAAAAGTTCAAAGTTATCCTTCGACAAAACTCAGGATAATACTGAGCGAAGTCGAAGTATTAAAAATTAAGGTACTTTATTAAAATAATTTCCTTATACAACTTTGAATTTTGCATTTTGCACTTTGAACTCCTTGTGTTTTGCACAAGGTTGGTAGGGGAGCGTTCTGCATGCCACGTCAAACGTGGCTTTAGCAGTGAAGCTGAACTGTAAGGTTTGGTGGAGTGTGCAGAAGTGAGAATGCCGGTATGAGTAGCGAGATGCCGATGAGAAGTCGGCACGCCGAATGCCCGAGGTTTCCTCCGCAATGTAAGTCAGCGGAGGGTTAGTCGGCCCTAAGGGTGTCCCTCATTATGGGGGGTAGCCTGATGGATAAGTCGTTAAAATTCGACTACGTAGAAAAGTGCGTTATTACTCAAGGATTGTCCAGAATGGAAGAAAAGTGTCCTGTATATCAGGATCTAAGTCGTAAAGTAGTTTAGGTTGGTAAATCCGCCAAAACGTTTAACTGAGCGACGATGGGAAGTTTTCCGCCATTGGTGGAGAGCAACATTTTCTCTTTCAATCTGCTAGAAAAGATTCGTGAGGAGTGCTTTTTTATACCGTACCGCAAACCGACACAGGTGGGCTGGTCGAGTAGACTAAGGCGATCGGGAGAAGGATGATCAAGGAACTCGGCAAAAAAGCTGGGCGTAACCTATGGGAGATGCCCTGCCTGAGAGAAATCGAAGGCTTCAACAAAAGTTTACTTAGCGACTGTTTATCTAAAACACAGGTCCCTGCAAAGCCGAAAGGCAAAGTATAGGGGCTGACGCCTGCCCAGTGCTGGTAAGTTAAAAGTCGAGGGTGAGACGGTAGATGATAGAGGATAGAAGTTGGATAATTGAAGTTAGAACTTTGAGGATAGAAAAAATCTATCTTCTATTTTCTAATTTCTAAATCTAGTTTCCATTTTCTATCGTCTATCGTCAAGCTTTTGACTTAAGCTCCAGTAAACGGCAGCAGTAACTATAACTGTTCTATGGTAGCGAAGTTCCTTGTCGGGCGAGTTCCGACCCGCACGAAAGGCAGAACGACTGAGTAACTGTCTTGATCATCTACCCGGCGAAATTGAGATGGCCGTGAAGACGCGGCCTAGTTGTCCTTGGACAAAAAGACCCCGGGAGCTTTACTGTAGCTTGGCATTTGAGCGTTTATTTTAATTGTCTAGCGTAGGTGGGAGTCCCTCGCCGCAAGGCTCGGGACGCAAATGTAACACCACTCTTTGGAATGAACAATCATTACCTCTTTGCCGCATAAAAATCCGGCAGAGGGACAGTGTCTGGTGGGCAGTTTAACTGGGGAGGTTGACTCCTACAGCGCAACGGAGTTGTACAAAGGTTGGCTAATCTTGGATTGGAAATCAAGATGATAGTGCAAACGCATAAGCCAGCTTAACTGCGAGACCTACAAGTCGAGCAGATGCGAAAGCAGGTGTTAGTGATCCTCTGCAGCATAGTGGTATGCTCAGAGCTTAACGGATATAAGCTACCCCGGGGATAACAGGCTGATCGCTTCCAAGCGTCCACAGCGACGAGGCGGTTTGGCACCTCGATGTCGGCTCATCACATCCTGGGGGTGGAGAAGCTCCCAAGGGTCTGGCTGTTCGCCAGTTAAAGTGGTACGCGAGCTGGGTTAAGAACGTCGTAAGACAGTAAGATGACCGTTGCTGTCTATAAATCTAACTATATGCTGGAAAATCCGTAGTATCTCATACTACTTGACATTTAGAATTCTGTAGAGTTACGATAACTCTATGTTAAGTAAAAATGTAAGGAGTGCGGACAATCAGCAGGTAACTAGGAAAGAGGTCTCAAATGAATATCTTGCAGGTTTTACTGATGGTGAAGGGTGTTTTTATGTGGGATTTAGCAAAAGAGAAGATTTGCCAATGAAATGGCAAATTATTACTGAATTTCATGTAAGTCAAAATCCAGGAGGTAAAAATGTCTTGGAGGAGTTTAAAAAACGTCTTGGTTGTGGTTATTTAAAACCCAACCATGCTAAAAATCCGAAAGACAAATCATGGGTTTTGATAGTAAAAGATAGGAACGATTTAAAAGAAAAATTAATTCCTTTTTTTAAAAAGAATTCACTCTACACATCAAAACTGCGAGACTTTGAAGTATTTTGTAAAGTGCTTGAGCTTATTGAAAAAGGTCAGCATTTGCAAAAAGATGGATTTAAAGAAATAGTAAATCTAGTTTTTAATCTTCAAAGATCTACGAAAAAAAGATATTCAAGAGAATTGATACTTTCCTAGAACCTCAGAGACTACATGCTAGACCCGCCTAAAAGGCGAGGAAGATATAGTCCGAACTGCATGGCGACATGCAGAATATAACAGAAATGTTGTATCTCTCGCCTAAGGCGAGTGTAACATAATTGTCGGTCTCTATCCAGGACAACCGTTGGAAATTTGAAAGGAGCCGATCCTAGTACGAGAGGACTGGATTGGGGGAATCCCTGGTGTGCCAGTTGTTTCTTTAAAAGAGCATCGCTGGGTAGCTAGATTCCCAACTGATAACCGCTGAAAGCATCTAAGTGGGAAGCAGTCCTTAAGATAAGATTTCCGCTTGCGCGGAGCGCAAGAATCATCAAATCAGCTAATCATCTAATCAACAAATTAACCAATTGGATAATTTGAAATTAGTTGATTGGTATTTATTTGAGATTCTCGCGCTCTGCGTGAGGAAGACCCCTTGTAGACCACGAGGTCGCCGTAAGGCGAACCCTGAGAGCAATCGAATGGGTTGATAGGCGGGCGGTGAAAGCACTGTAAAGTGTTAAGCCTACCCGTACTAATGGTCAAGTGGTAGATTTAATTTTAAAGATTTCTTCTCTTCGCTTTTCAAAGAGCTAATAACTAGTTTTTGTACTGAAGTCTTTCGGTCTCTTGAGCGGTGTGGAACCACCTCTTACTCGCCTCGCTGAGCAATCGGCGAAGCGGGCCATTCCGAACAGAGTCGTGAAACACGCCAGCGCCCACGATACTTGGCTTATAAACCAGGGACAATGGGTCGAGGCCGGAGAACTTGAGTACAAAAGCAACAAAAGCGTCTAGTTACTAGCGTCTAGCGTTTAGTTCAATAAAAATTATACAGAGAATCCTACCGAAAAAAGGTGGGATTTTTTGTAATGGAGATTAGACAAAGTGGGGTAAATTGCCTTGTGCATCCAGCGTTAAAACATCTCGAAGCACCAAAGCGATTTCTCTTTTTACTCCTTTATCTTTTACCAAATGCTCCAGAGGTTTTTGTATTCCCGGATCAGAAAAATCCATTTCTCCCGCAAGCACAACCGGATGCATAAGCGATGGAATAAATGTATGTTCTGCCTCTTGACCTATGATAATATGTGAGCGTTTACCATCAGTTTGGGTTCGAATAATTTCCAGCGTAGAGAAAAAACCGTATTTTCCCGGGAAAAACTTTGTATCCAATAAATAATCAACCCAAAATTTTGTTCCAGCTGTATCTACAAATTCATACCTTCCGTATAATTGGTAATCTCTGTTGTATGTATTTGTTGTATATTCAACCCAAGGAGGAGCGGGAAAGGCAATACCGGTTCTTTTTGGTCCCCGTCTTGGAAGAAAACGTTCGGAGCAATGTAACAATGTTGTTTTGTTTGCAATTGCAGACTCGGGCGATATCAATGGAAGAAATTGATCTTCAATGATTCCTCTTTCTTTTATTGGTTCGGTTTGGTAATAAACAACACTTTTTGCAAACTGCGCAGTGTCTTGAGCAGAACATTCACTAAGCGCCTTAAGTTGGGGGGTAAGCTTTTCTTTTTCCTCAGCGGTAAGTTTTCCTACGAATGCTTTCACCAGCTCCAAAGCTTTAGCAACTGCGCTTAGAAATTGGGGAGAGCGCTCTCCTTCTTTAAGAGGATACTCTTGCGTAAGATGAGCTTGTGTCATTTTGCCAACAAAAAGTATTGACGCGGCAAGACTTAAGCTGCTTTTTGGTTCTTGTAAAAATTCATCAAGAAAATAAAGCATTGTCTGAGGGCCTTGCGTTTTTACAACCCAGCCCATTTCCAAAACTTCCGGGTCATTAAGCTCCTCATCTGTTGGTTTAAATATCATTGTCGGATATAAAACTAATTTTAGACTTGGCATTAGAGTTGCAGTTTCTATTCCAAATGGTCTTTTAAAAGCATTTTGCCCGGCTTTTTCCATATGCTGTTCATAGATTTTTGTTCCATAAAAAAATACAAGCCCTTTTGTGGCAAAACTTTCGGTAAAAGCATCAAGGGTGTGCACTTCTTCTTCTGAGGCACGCTCTGAATATTCTTCCATTTGCGGTTGGTATCCTGCGAATTTGTCTTTAATTGCTTCTTCAATTGGTGTTGGTGTTCCTCGTTCGCCTTTCATGTAATTATTACAGCAAAAAGAATTTATGCAAACAGTAATAATTATTACAGGAGAATTGTAGTGAAGATTACGTTTTTTTCCGGCCGGAGGCAAAGCTTGTGAGTTTTGGCAAATCCAGCACAGTTACTATTCCGCGCTTATCTTGGACAATTCCTTCTTGCTCTAATTTTTTCATGGCAATTGTTACGGTTTCTCTAAAACTTCCAACCAGCTCGGCAATTCTTTGATGAGTTAATTGTACAGGAAGAATAATCCCACCCTTTTTATCAGGGCCAGCCTCGCCGAGTCTAGGCGGGCTCGCCTCGCGGCGAAGCGGGCAAAACCGTTCAACAAAATTTAATAAAAAATTTGCCACTCTTGCGGTTGCATCGGTAATAATAAATCCTTCTAATTTCCGTTCGGTATAATTTAATCTATCAATAAAAATGTACATAAGGTCAACCAAATATTCCGGGTGTTTGGCAACTGCGTTAAAGTATTCGTTGTGGGACATGGTCATAACTTCCAA
>JACPAR010000038.1 GCA_016180725.1 Candidatus Levyibacteriota bacterium
ACAATTTTACCATTTTCGTCAATTTGGTAAATATATATCTCTCCGGTTGCGATTTCTAGGTTTGAAATATCGTTATCAGAAATATTTTCCAAAAATTTAACGAGTGAGCGAAGGCTGTTTCCATGAGCAGAAATAATTACACTTTTTCCTTCTATTAATTTTGGCAAAATTTCTGTTTTATAATAGGGGATAACACGATTATAAACATCTTTTAATGATTCGCCGTTTTTTATTGGATAATCAAAGCTTCGTCTTAATTTTTTAAATTCTTCCTCTCCTAATTTTTCTTTTATTTCCCATTTATTCTTACCTGTATAAACACCGTAGTCTCTTTCGTTAAGCGTTTGACTTTCTATTGTAGGTAAATTATTTAATCGCAGCGATTTTTTAATTATTTCAAGTGTTTCTTTTGCCCGGGAAAGCGTTGAGGTATAAGCAATATTCAAAGGAATATTTTTAAGCATTTCCACAGCTTTTTGCGCTTCTTGTTTACCCTTTTCGCTCAGAGGAATATCGGTTAACCCTGTCCATAAACCTTGTGCGTTCCATTCCGATTCTCCATGTCGAATTAAAATTAAATATGCCATTAAAGTGTTTTAAGTTGCCTGTCGATATGCAGTAGACGGTTATATTTGGCAACACGTTCTCCTCTTGCCGGAGCGCCAAATTTTGCATAGTCGGCCGAGACTGCAACTGCAAAATCTGCAATAAAGTCGTCGTTTGTTTCTCCGCTTCTATGCGACACGATTATTTTAATTCCTGCTTCTCTGGCAACTTCGGCAACAGCCAAAGATTCGATAACAGTTCCTATTTGATTTGGTTTTATAATTATGCCGGTAATTGCCTTTTTGTTTATAGCAGTTTGCAATCGGTAAGGATTAGTTGCAATTAAATCGTCTCCAACAATTAAAGTTTGTTGAGACATCTTCGTAGATATCTTAGTCCAGCCTTCCCAGTCTTCTTCGGAAAGAGGATCTTCAAGATATAAAAGACGATTTGATTTACTTAACTCTTCATAAAAAGAAATAAGATCGTTTGCGGATAAAGCCATTGCTCTGTCCTTAATATTGTAGTTGCCATTTTTGTAAAAGCTGTTTGAGGCAACATCTAATCCTAAAAATACATCAAATCCTAACCTAAACGTTGATAAGCTTATGGCCTGCTGAAGCAGAGAAAATGCATCTGTATTTGTTGCCAGTCTTGGTCCAAATCCTCCTTCGTCACCAACAAGAGTAGAAAGATTGTTTTGTTTTAATACGTCTTTTAAGCTGTTATAAACTAAAAAGCCAATGTTTAAAGCTTCTTCATACGGTTTTGCAGCTGCCGGAACAATAATAAATTCTTGGAAATCGATATTTCCTCCTGCGTGCATGCCACCGTTAATTACATTAAAAAGTGGGGTTGGTATTTTTAAAAGACTTCCTTCTTTTTTTACAAATTGTCGAAGGTAAATAAATAAAGGTAAAACAGAGCTTTTTGCAGCTGCTTTGCAAACTGCCATTGATACCGATAAAGTAGCGTTTGCACCAAGTCTTCCTTTATTTTGCGTACCGTCTAGTTCAATTATAGTTTTATCTATCTCCTGTTGTTTTGTAGCTTCCATGTTAATAAGTTTAGGAGCAATAATTTTCTCTACGTTTTCTATTGCTTTAAGCACGCCTAGTCCTTTAAATCTTTTTTCATCTCCGTCTCTAAGCTCCAGGGCTTCGTAACTGCCTACAGATGCGCCGCTTGGACAAGCTGCAATTCCAACTGACCCGTCACTTAAAAAAACAGCAGTTTCAACTGTAGGATTTCCTCTGGAATCTAAAATTTCCGATGCTTTAATTTCCTTTATCTTAGCCATATTATTTAATTAATTTTTTTTCGCAATCAGCTATTGTTTTTCTAACATTATCGATCGCGTCCGGTGATACAGATATGCTTGTTATTCCCCATTTTACAAGTTTTTCAACCAAATCCGGATACATAGACGGTGCTTGTCCGCAAATAGATGATGTTATTCCATGTTTATGGGCGGTTTTTATTACCTGTTCAATTGCCCATAATACTGCATCATCTTGCTCGTTAAATTCTCTTGCAACTTCGCTATTATCTCTGTCAGTTCCTAATATTAGCATAGTTAAGTCATTTGAGCCAATAGAAACGCCATCTATGCCGGCATAAATAAACTTTTCAATCATAATTACGTTAGACGGGATTTCTACCATCATCCATAATTTAAAGTTGGAAGACCTGTACAAACCGCTTGCCGAGACTATTTTTTTAACAGCAATAAGTTCTTTAACTGTTCGGACAAAAGGAAGCATAAGCCATATATTTTTATATCCCATTTTATCTCTAACCTTTTTTATTGCCTCAAGTTCCAGTTCAAAGACTTCCGGATCATGTATATACCGGAATGCTCCTCTGTATCCAAGCATGGGATTTGGTTCATGCTCCTCAAAATCTTTTCCACCAATTAATGCCCTGTATTCATTTGTTTTAAAATCCGAAGCTCTATAAACAACCGGCCTTGGATCAAACGCTTTAGCAAATTTTCCTAAATCTTCAGCAAGTTTATTAATAAAAACTCGTTTTTTCCCGTCTCTAATTAATTTTTTAGGATGAATACCTATTCCTGCCATCATAAATTCAGCTCTTAAAAGGCCAACACCGTTAACATTTTTTTGTGCTATTTTTTCTGCCAGTTCCGGTTCTGCTAAATTAACGTAAACTTTTGTAGCAGTTTTTATTTCCTCAAAATTTGTGGTTCGGTCTTTTGTTTTGGAGCTACTAAGAAAACCTCCTTTATAAATTTCTCCTTTTTGTCCATTAACTGTAACTACTAAACCAGTTTTAAGTAACTTCGTAGCAATACCGCATCCTACAACTGCCGGTATTCCAAGTTCTCGGGAAACAATAGCTGCATGTGAAGTTCTTCCTCCGCTATCGGTTACAATAGCGACTGCTTTTTTCATGGCAGGAACAAAATCAGGGTTAGTTTGCGGCGCGACTAATACTTCACCCGGTAAAACTTTGTGAATTTCTTTAGCTGAGTGAATTACTTTAACCGGTCCTGATGCAATACCGGGGCTGGCGGGATCGCCCTTAACCAGCAAATTAGCTATTAGTGAATTAGAGCTTAGTTTGTTGTCTGTTTTACTAACCTCCAACCTCTTATTACCAGTGGCTATTGTTGTAATCGGCCGTGTTTGCACAATATAGATTTTATTTTTTCCAATTGCCCATTCAATATCTTGGGGAAAATAGTAATGCTTTTCCAGTTTTCTACCGATTTCAGCAAGTTTTTTAATTTGTTCATCAGATATTTTTTGTTTGTTACCTTCTTTTTTTGAAAGCTTAAGCTCTTTATTTTTATTTCCTACTTTTTTTAGAAGAATGTGTTGAAATGAAGTATGATTTTGTAAAATTTTAAGGTCGTCTTTTGATATTTCATAATGGTCAGGTGTAACTTTTCCGCCGACAATATATTCTCCCAGTCCAAATATAGACTCAATAACGATTTTGGTTTTATCGTTTGTTACGGGGTCGATTGTAAACATTATGCCTGATTTTTCGCTTTCTATCATTTTTTCAACTACAATTGCTATGCCAATTCTAAAGTGGTTAAAATGGTTTTCGTGTCTGTAAAAAATTGCCCTTTCGTTAAAAAGCGATGCCCAGGCCTTTTTTATTTTAAGAATTAAATTTGATTCCCCGGAAACGTTTAGATATGTTTCCTGCTGACCGGCAAAAGAAGCGGTAGGAAGATCTTCTGCTGTTGCAGATGATCTAACGGCAACTTTTGCATCTCTTAAAACTCCACCTAATTTTCTGTATGATTTAAAAATTTCCGTAACAAGATTTTCTGGGATATGTCCCTGTTCTATAAACCTTTTGATATGCTTTGATACCTGAGTTAGAGAATCAGTTTTTTCGTAGTTGACTGTTTGTAAAAGGTGATTAATTTTCGTGGTAAGATTGTTGTGTTTTAAAAAATTATAATATGCCGTAGAGGTTATAATAAATCCCGGAGGAACCGGAAAATCAGCCTGCGTCATTTCGCCTAAATTTGCGCCTTTTCCACCCACAAGATGTATGTCGTCTTTATCTACATCGGAAAACCATACTACTAAGTCAGATTTTTTTATCATAGTTCGATTTCACTCACTATGACCCAGAATATTTATTGAACGGGTCATATTTTTATTATGATAAGAATTTTATAAATTATCAAGAGAGGTTTATTTTTATTGCGGTCATAATATAGCATTTCTTAAAAAGGGTATTCCATAAAATAGAAGTAAAAATAGAAAAATAGCAAGGATTATAAGTCCAAGTAAAAATCCCATGCCATCTGTTCTATCGGAAGACTCTCGTATTATATGATCATGGCGATGGACATCATCCGCCATAAATATTACACTCCTTTCATTAGGCATATCTTAAGATAATACTTAAAAAAAACGATAAAAAAGAGGTAAGAAGAGTATAAGAAGTTATTTCTCCTTTTTATTTTTTAGATCCGGGGACAATAAGATCAAAAGGTTTTGCAGAACCATAAGCTTTTGGACCGTAATCATTAACGTAATCAAATATATTTTCTTTATAATATTGGGGCTTGGCTTTTTGAATTTTGCCAATAATATAATAGGTGGCAGCCATAACTCCGGCAAAGCTTATTTTTTTAGGAATATCAATATCCCACCTATGATTAGGATCACCAAAATATTCATTTTTTGAACCTAGCGTAGTTACTAATTCATCTTTAGATCTAATAACAAATTTAGCGTGTCTTGCATGGCCCTGACTAAACGCTCTTATGGATAAATTGGGGCCAAATAATTCGTTTTTTTTAATATCTAACATTGGGCAAATATACATATATTTATCCGGTACAACAAAGGAATAACTTTTGTAATTACCAAAATTATCTGGAAATTTTAGATTCTCTATAAAATTTTTAATTTCGATTGGATTTTCTTTAGTTGCCGATAAAATCATTCCCATATACGTTGTGACGTTATATGTATATGGTTCGTTAATCGACTCAAAAACGTATACCTTGTCTGCAATTTTTGCAGCATCAGATTCACCCTTTGTAGTTAAAAGAGTGGTGTGTAAAGAATATTTTTTTGCCAGTTCGATTTCCCATACAGAATCTTTTCCGCCTGATGCAGAAATTACTACAGCTTGGGTAATTAATTTATCATTAATGGCTTTTTCAAAAGCTGCGATAAGCATTTTTAAATTACTTTCGTCCGCAAAAATCGCAGCTTTTTCGGAAAATAAAATAAGTCCAGTGTTATAAGCATTCCCTGACCCAACAACAAAAGGAAGATTAAAACTATTGATATCCAAAGACGGGGGAGGATTTTTAGCAAAAAAATCTAAAGCAAGCAGGACATTTTCGTCCAAATTGATAATTTTATCCATAATTACTCTTCTCCTCTCTCTCTTTTTCTTTGTTCCGGAGTCTCATTTGGTCTATTAAAGTCATCTTCCAGTCTGTATGTTGTTCCAATTTCCGGTGTTGATACCTCAATTATATCGCAGTCGGTGATTCCAACCAGCCTATGCCTTTGTCCGGTAGAACATGAGTAGCCTTTACCATGCACCATTTCGGTTTCGACTAAATTTCCGTTTGAATCATCCCAAATAACTTTTGCACGACCGTACAATAAAAACCAACTTTCCATTTTTTGGTCATGAATTTGTAAGCTCAATCTTTTACCAGCGTTGATATGCTCAATTTTTGCTAAATAAGGTCTACTCTCTGGGACCCAATGGAGTTCGTATCCCCATGGTTTTTCTACTTTTTTAACATAAGAATTATTTGAAAATGTTGAAGGATCAAAATAAGGAACATCTGCCATATATTTATATTAGTTTTTTTTATTCAAAATTTCAATAACTTCATCGTGAAGTAAGCCGTTTGTGGCGACAAAGTCTTTAATATTTACATTCCATGGATTTCCGCTTAAGGTAGTTATTTTTCCTCCTGCCTCTTCAATAATTATTTTAAAAGGAGCAACGTCCCAAAGGTTAACTTCAGGTTCAAAATTAATATCAGCACGACCCGTTGCAACTAAGTGGTAGCTATATGCATCGCCAAATCCTCGGGCGTGGGCACTTTTATTTAAAAGATTACCTACATTTTCTGGGTTACTAAATCTATAAGGATTGCCTGTATGGGTAATGGTAGAGTCTTCTATATTTTTAATCTTTGAAACATTAATCTTTTTGCCGTTGAGAAATGCACCGGTTCCTTTTTCTGCATACAATAGTTCATTGACTGTTGGCACATAGGAAACACCTAAAATTATTTCACCATCTCTTAAAAGAGCTATTAAAATAGCCCATAAAGGTATTCCTCTAATAAAATTTTTTGTACCATCAATTGGGTCAATAATCCAAACATCGCCTTTTGTAAGATTTCCACCGAATTCTTCTCCTACAAATGAAGCATTTGGAAATTCATTTGTGATGTGCTCACGAATAATAACTTCTGTTTCTTTGTCTGCTTTTGTAACAGGAGTATTATCAGGTTTTATTGTGACAGGAGGAACGTTATTAAAGTAATAAAGCGCTCTTTCAGATGCTTTTTTGGCTGCTTCGATGGCGATTTTTAATTCGTTAGACATATTTACCCCTTTCGTAAATAGAATTCCGATACGGGATCGGAATAGCTATAACGATGTGGTATGTTAGTGGCCGGTTGTATCCCATTCCTTATTAACTACATCAAATCTGTCAAGTTTGGTTTTAAATATAGATTTTATTTTTTCTAAATCCTCTTGCGTTTTTGCCTCAAACCTTAGTACCAATGTTGGAGTGTTTGACGATGCTCTAACAAGTCCCCAACCATTATTTGTATAAACTCGCGCACCGTTAATATCAACTACTTTATATCCCTCATCTTTAAATTCTTTTGTTAGTTCTTCAACAATATTATATTTATCTTCATCAGTTGCTTTTACTTGAATGGTAGGCGTAGAAACGTAGTAGGGAGTTGTTGCAACAATTTCCGAAAGTGGTTTATCTTGTGAAGAAAGGTATTCAAGTAGTTTTAAAGAAGCAAAAATACCGTCATCAAAACCATAGTAATCGTCAACAAAAAAAATATGGCCGCTCATTTCTCCTGCCATTGCAGCTTTTTCCTGCGCTAGTTTTGCCTTAATGTGTGAATGGCCTGTTTTCCACATAATCGGAATTCCGCCATGAGCTTTTATATCTTCCGGAAGTGCTTCGGAAACTTTTACATCAAAAACAATTTTTGCGCCGGGGTGCTTGGAAAGTACAAGACGGGAAAGCAAAATTTCGTACCTGTCCGGCCAAACTGTATTTCCTTTTTCATCAACAAGCCCAAGCCTGTCTCCATCTCCATCTAAAGCAAAACCTAGATCACATGTATTTACTACTGTTTGTTTTCCTGTGTCTTCCATCATTGCCGTGCCATCTGGATTTGGCGTGTAATTTGGGTAAGCCGGGTCAACGTTTGTAAAATGTTCAATTATTTCACAGCCGGTTCTTTTTAATATCTCCGGCGCAAACAATCCTGCAGTGCCGTTTCCGGTATTTACTAAAATCTTAAATTTTTTCGTTATTTTTGCCCGGGAAAGTAAGTCTTTCATATACGCATTAGAAATATTTTCTTTTCGAATAGTTCCTTTTCCTTGTATAAATTCTTCTTTCGCAATTGTATCGTAGACTTCCTGAAGTTCTTTGGTAAGAAGTGTATACGAAAGATCGCTGCCAAGTTTTACGCCGTTCCAGCCTGCGGGATTGTGACTTGCTGTTACCATAACCAGTCCTTTTACTTTAAGATAATATTGAGACCAGTAACTCATTGGCGTTGTTACTGTTCCAATATCTATAACATTAATTCCGCATTCGGTAAGACCTTTTATAACATTTGCATGAAAGCTTTCGGAAGTACCTCTGGCGTCGTGGCCAACAACAGCTTCTGTTATATTCCTTTTTTTAAGAAAAGTTCCGAATCCCCGACCAATATAATAGATTGAAGTATCGTTTAATTCATCGTCTGATTCGCGACCGCGCAGATCGTACTCGCGAAACATTGTTTTTTTAAGAAGAGGCATACGTAAATATTATATTGACAAGAGAAAAAAGTCAATCGCTTGAATTAGGTTTAGAGATGACTTGCCGGTTTTTATAGCCAAGTCAATCTCAAAAAGTTTTTTATATAAATCAATTAACTGCTTTTGAGAAAAAAAGCTTGCCTGTTTTTGCAATTTGCTTTTTTGCCAGGGAGCAAGACGTTTTAATTCGTCAATTTGAGAACTTGAGGATTTATCAGAAAGCGCAAGGATAATTCGCAGTTGTCTTATAAGCATAAAAAAAATCATTTCCGGCTCTGCGGTTTCTATTGTTTTATGAAATAGAGAAATCAATGTCTTTCCGTTGCCGGGTTTTATTGAATCTAAAAATAAAAACAGGTTTTGAGGAAACTTAAATACTTTGGAAATTAATTTTTTAAAGACAGAGATTTTTTTTGCCGTAATTTCTTTTTCTTCCCAAAAAAATATTTCGCCATTTTCTTGAATTTGTTTTAAATAATCTATAATTTCATCATATTCTTTACTGGCCTTTTTTTTTGAGAAAAAATTCTCTATAAATACTTTTTTATTATCGGAAAATAACCTTCCTCCTTCAAAAACCTGCATGAGGTCGGAAAGTGTAACTTTTTCTGCTGCAAAAATAACAGGATTTGCTACTTTTTCTCTTTCGGACAAATAATATTTTCTGGAATTCGCAACATCGTCGCCGTGAATAATAGTTATCATAAGATTATTTTGACGATAGACACTAGAAACTGGAAGGTAGATCTTGAAGTTGGAAAATAGAAGATAGAAAAATCTAATTTCTAGCTTCAAGTTCTAGATTCTATTTTCTACTTTCTAGTGTCAATTTTTTATATAGTTTAAACAATTCATTAACATCATTTGTAAGGCGTCGATTACGGCTGCGGTGGGGAACAAGTGCGCCAGAGAAGTTTTTGGGAATATGAAGAAATTCATGGATTATTACTTTCTTTTGCTCATCTTTACTTAACTTATTGTAATGTTTTGATAAAACTTCTATAACATATGCTGGTTTTATATTTAATGCTCTTTGAAAAATTTTAGGCATGGCCCATATTCTTGCATATGATCTTGATTTTGATCCATTTGTTCTGAAAAAGAAAATGCGGGAAATATCAATATGAGGCAAATCTAATATCTTAAGAATTTCTTCCGCATCTTTTTTTAAATCGATCGCTTCTTCCCACTCCATAATTTTGAGTTTTGATACCTTAAGTTTTGAGTTTTTACGTGTGCCTGTCGGCTACATAAGACGCTCCAAATGATTCCGGTTTTGTTTTGGCAACAAAACCATTTCCCGTTACCATTCCGACTACTTCTTTTATCATTTCTCTTGTATCACCGTGTTCTCCTACGTCAACATGAATTTCCAAATGATAGTTGGGCGATGTTCCGTTTAACGCTTTTTTGAGATTGGGAACAAAATTTCCTGCAAAATTAAGAGACGCAAATGTTTCGGCATAGATTTTTTCTCTTAATGTATGAATATTATTAATTTTTTTTCTTTGCCAAAAATATTTGCCCCCGAATCCTTTTCTGTGAACAACAACAGCAGTTATTAAATTAATACTTTTTTTACCGTTTCCGTTATCTACTTTTTCTTGAGAGTCTGTTCCAATAACAAGACTGTATTCTGCATGCGGATCATCTTCCAGAAATTGTTTAATTAGATCTATTACTTCTTCAAATTTTTTCTCACCGTGCGTTGCACTTTGAAATATAGTTCTGTTCATTAAAATAAAACCGATTATGGCTTATTTTACCACATTTTAGCTATATTTTCATTAGCCATCTTAGTAAAGTTTTAACCGAAACCGGGACAAAAACTTGATTAAGAGGCAATTGTTTTTTTTTAGAAAAATTCTTAACAGGCAAAAAATCATCTTTTAAATTTTGCTGACCTAGTACTTTTTGAGCTAAAACTGGAGCACCCTTTTTTTTAGGAAGCTCTAATATAGCTTTGTAAGGAAGAGATTCAGAGCCGTCAATATTTAGAAGAGAAAAAACCGTAAATGGACCTAAGTTGGCTCGCAAAAGAAACGGAGTTACGGCAATTATGTCTTGATCATTCCATACGAAATTGAAAGAGTCTTTAAGATAAGATGCAATTTTTTCTCCCGATATTAAACTGTTCGACCACCCGGTTTCGGTAATAAATACAGGTAAATTTTTACTTGAAAACTGTTGGATTAAGTTCTTTTCATACCGAAAGCTAGCAACGCTTTTTGAACTTTGATTTGAAGGCGGCTGAGAAAATGCAGGGTTGGGATAGGAATGGCTGGCTATTCCATCGATTCGGTCAAAAATTCCGGGTACGCTACTATTCATTTGTTTTAAAAAATCAAACTGGTTTATAGAGATTTGGTCAATATTTACAGACGCATTATCCATGCCAGCCGAAATAATAAAAAAATCTTGATTTAACGTTTTAAACGCAGAAACTGCGAAAGATAATATTTGCGCATATTCATCGGGATTTGGCGATCCTCCCCATTCGTCTCCTCTGTTTACTTCATTAAAAACTATTATGTAGAGGTTTTTTACAGGCCAATCCAACGAATTTAAAAAATTTGCAAAATCTACAACGTCTTCTTCTGTTGGTTTTCGCCAGTTTTTGGTATTAAAATAATCTCCTTCGGTTGCGACCCTAATAATTGGAATTACATGAAGAGATCTTGCATCGTCCATAAATTTTTGCCATTTTAAAAGATTTCTATCTCCCGATTGAATTGGTATGGTTACATAACCCCAATCACCACCATTTGAATTTACCAATCTTGCTGCTTCCTGGATTTCTTCGGGAAAGAGGATGTGAACTCCATAGATATTATTTATTGTGCTTCTTGGGTCTTCTAAGGCATATTGCGACATTGGCAGCACAAGTACTGTCAGCATGGCTAAAATTACCGACATCAAAAATTTTATTTTCATTTAATTTATTTTTGAACAAACGCAGGTTTTTATAAGATCTAATTATATAGTAAAGCCCAGTATTTTAAGACACTCGCGAAGATTGTTTTGATCTCTAGCAACGTTTTTAAAACTATTTTCCTTTAATATTATATTGGCGAGGCTGATTATTTTCAGTAAAGCCTGTGGTGTATTCATGTTATTTTCCAAGCTTTCATTAATCCTTTTAAAGGAATTTTCGGAAGATAAAGGAAGATTTTTTTTAGATTTAATTTTTAATGCAGATTTTATAATATTAAGAGATTCTTGAGCAGTAGTTAATTCTTTCTCTCGAAATTCCCAGGGTTCACTATAATTATGAGATAAAAGTACAAATCTAATCGTATCGGAAGAAAATTTTTTAAGCAAATCCGAAACCATAACTAAATTGCCTAAAGACTTGGACATTTTTTTTCCTTTATACAAAACTGTTCCTGTATGTATCCAATATTTTGCAAATGGTGTTTTTCCGGTTGCCGATTCTGATTGAGCTATTTCGCTTTCATGGTGCGGATATATTAAATCAATCCCCCCTCCGTGAATGTCAATCTGCTCATCTAAAGAAGATATGGCCATTGCCGAGCATTCAATATGCCATCCTGGCCGCCCTCCGGGCGAGCCTCGCCTGCTGGCGGGTCTTCCTTTGCCAAAGGGACTTTTAAATGACGGAATATGCGCAGGTTGATCCGGCGTTGCAGCTCTCCAAAGTGTAATATCGAGTTTGTTCTTTTTTAACGGATTATCAATATCTTCTTCAAATTCTTTTGCGCGTATGAGCATATATTCTTTTGTGAGTTTTGACAGTTTTCCGAAATCTTTTACTTTTTTGATATCCAGAAAAACATTGCTCTCTCTTTCGTAGGCATAGCCATTTTTAAGTAGCGCTTCGATGATTCGAATCATCGAGGTTATTTGTTTGGAAGCTTTTAAATAATTTGTTGGCATGACCCAATTAAGATTTTTCATATCTTCTAAAAATTTTTTTGTCCAAAAGTCTGCAAGCTTATTCCAAGATGTATGTTGTTGGTGTGCTTTTTTAAGAATATCCTTATCCCTGTCGTTTATATCTGTTACATTTTGCGTATATGTTACTTTATAGCCTAGGTGTATTAAATAGCGATAAAGAACATCAAAAAAAGTATATGTAAATGCGTGCCCAAGATGCGTTGTATCGTAAGGAGTTATTCCGCAAACATACATTAATATTTCTTTGTCTTTTAGAGGAATAAACAATTCTTTTTTTCGAGTCAAGGAATTATATAGCTGCACGGTTTTTATATTTTACCTTATTTTTTACATATCGAAAAGGGTTACGGACTATTTTATTTTACAAGGCAGCGAAAAATAAAAAGTAGAACCTTTTTCTGGCTTGCTTTGTACCCAAATTTTTCCATTATGCAGATCTACAATTTCTGCTGCGATATGCAAACCTATTCCCAGTCCCGGAAACCCTTTGCCATCTAAACTTTTTGATCGATAAAAAGGTTCAAAAATTTTTTTCTTTTCTGATTCTTCAATCCCTATACCAAAATCCTGTACACCTACGATTATATTTTTATCTTTTTCTTCAACATACACGATTATTTTTTCTGCGAAGGGTGAGTATTTAAGTGCATTAGAAATTAAATTAATCAAAACTTGTCCGATTCTATCTTTATCTGCGTACACTTTTAGCTTTGATTCTCCTTTTTTTATAATTTCATGATTATCGTTTGCATATTGGAAATCTAATATTATTCTATTAAGAAGATGATCGAAACGGAATAGCTCCTTAGTTAAAGACAATTTTCCTACCTTAATTTTTTCAATATCCAACAGATCATTAATGAGTTTAATAAGTTTATCTGTTTGACTATCTATATTGGTAAGAAAATATAAAGCTTTTTTATCTTTCTTTTTTAAGAAATGGGTCTGCAGTAGCTGATTATATAATTTTATATTGGTAACGGGATTTTTTAGCTCATGTCCGGCAATACTTATAAATTGATCTTTTCGCATTTCACTTAATTTTTGTTTTGTTATATCTTTCCATATTCCAACAAAATGAGTAATGCTTCCATCTGTATTTTTTATTGGCGTAATCGTGTGGTCTGCATAAAACAGTTCTCCGTTTTTTTTCCTGTTAACAACAACGTTGCGGAATGATTTTCCGGAAAGAATAGTTGTCCAAAGTTTTTTATAATGCTTTGCGCTCTGTAAGCCTGATTTGATTATTCTTGGTGTTTTTCCCAATACTTCTTTTTTAGAAAAGCCGGTGAGTTGCTCAAAAGCAGGATTTACATATTGAATTATCCCGTTTATATCGGTAAAAAAGACGGCATCAGCCGTTTGCTCAACAGCGCTATAGAATTTTTCCAGCTCTTTTTTTAACTGTTTGTTAATTGAAGAATTTTTTTGTGTTTTTGATTTAATTTTTTCTTTATTTTCTGCTTTCATAATGAGTTTATCCATTATTGTATAGGGAGCGCTTATCTTATTAGATAATTATCGCAATGTCAAGAAAAATATTTTTTAAAACTCCGCTATTTATACGTTTCTTACGTAATCTTAATTCAATTTTAATCGCATTTCTATAAGATAATAAACTAAGCTTAAGAAATGCACGCAATAGATATCTTTTATTATTCGGTTGCCATAGGATTTATTGTTTTAGTTGCTTTTGTATCATTTGCCGCTTTTAGGCTGGCAAAAGCTTTGCATTCAGTTAAAATGTTAATTGACGACGTATGGAGTTTGACTCATAGCGTAGAGAAAGCAAGAGGAATAGTTTGGTCGGGTACGTTAGGTATATTAATAAGTATATTAAGAACCTTATTTAGAAAGCGGGGTGATAATCATGGAAGAGACTAAAAAGAGTGTTAATTCTGTAACGGCAGGAACGATTGGGGTTGTAGCCGGTGCTGCCTTGGGTGCAGCGGCAGCAACAATTCTCTCAAGCAAAAAAAATCGCAAGAGAGTAATCGATAAGCTTGAAGAATTAAAAACTCAAGCAACAGAAAAGGCAAAAAAGATAGGATCTGATGTAATGGATAAATTAAGCACAGAGAAAGAATCCACCCATAAAAAGTGAATATCAAACTATTCTTGAGTCCAGAAAAGAAGCGGTTAAAAATCTAAGTAGAGCCAGAGAACTTGGCGATCTAAGCGAAAACGGATTTTATAAGGCGGCAAGAGCAAGACTTTCTTCTATTGATTATAACCTAAGGCGTTTAAAGACGCTTATTAAACGCGCGGAAGTTATCGATAATCAACAAATAGAAATTGTTGGAATTGGAAGCAAGATAAATGTTAGCGATGGAAAAAATACTCGTGATTTTTATATTGTTGGAAGATACGAATCATATCCTTTAAGTGGCAAAATTTCAGACGCTTCACCTATAGGAAGGGGATTAATGGGAAAAACAGTAGGGGATTCTATTAAAATAAAAACTCCAAGCGGAGAAATTACATATAAAATTCTGAAAATCAAAGATTAAAAATTAGTACCCCAAATGTTTGAGAATTGGAACCAGCTTCTAGGATCACTCCGAGCTTGGAAAGGTTTGTTAGAAAATAGCTTTAACCCAACTTTGATTCCTAACTACCATTAGGGATTAGAATCTCCCTCTTTCACCATTTATTCTTCCTTGACCTTCTGGTAAAGATAATGTTGACAGCAAAGCTTCAACATGAGTAACATCTGGGACAACATAATTAACGCCTAGAGTTCTTGCTTCTTGTTCCTTAAGGTGTCCTGTTAAAACAACTACAGGTATAACTCCCGCAGCTCGTGCCATCAATACATCCCCTCTTGCATCTCCTATCAATATCGACTCTTCTGGTTTAACTCCTTGGTTGAGCAGAATTTGCTCAACCATATAAGGATGAGGTTTCCCTTTTTCAGGATCAGGGACATCATATACAGATTCTATTTGTGAGAAAACAGGCGGAATACCAAATTTTGGCATTATCTTTTCCTTTAAAAGTCTTGGATTTACTCCCGTTGCAATAGATAGTGTATATTTTTCTTTTAATCTTTCCAACATTTGAGGAATACCGTCACTAACAAGGGACAAGCAATCTATAAAGGTATTTCCCATAAGAGTTCTTTCATAACGGTCTTCTGCTTCATCTAATAAGTCTAAGCGCTCTTCGAGTAACTCACGAAGTTCTTCTCTGGCAGGACTACCCCATTTTGCGACTATTCTTCTTTTTTCTTCTTCAGGATCAAGATTAACACCCAGTGATGAAATTGCCTCATGGTAACATTTGATATAGGCATCAGTCGAACCTCTGGTAATTACATCGTCCCAATCAAAAATTACTAGCTTTAACATTTTTTTAATACTCTCATAAAGAGATTATAGGTTCTAATTAAACCCAATTTTAATGGAACCATTTTAGCTTCAAAATTAACAAGAAATTAAATATAGGATATGTAACTAGCCTCAAGTACCCCCGACCGGATTCGAACCGGTGATTTACTGGCTGAAAACCAGTCGTCCTAGGCCGCTAGACGACGGGGGCTAGCTATAAGATCAGATCATTATATCAAAAATATAACAAATAGCTATTTTTCCTTTAAGATGTAATAAGTTGCTTTGCCCTTGCCTTTTCTACTGATTAGTCCTAAATCTATTAGTTTCTTAAAATCCAGTGCTCTGGTTGCTTTTGCCCTGTCAACCAATTTTCCATAGTTTCGATCAACAATAAATCCTTTTTCTTTTATAAACTCAAGTATTTTTAGATGATAATGTTCGAGCTTAGTCTTCGGGCTTATTCCAACCTCTGGTAAGCTTTTTTGGACACTTAGAAGCTCATCAATAATTCCTTCTGTAAAATATTCCAGCCAAAAAATGAAGTCAATTTTATTAACCAGATCGTAATAATTACCAAATTCTCCTACAGTTTGAAAATATTTAGTAACGTTTTTATTGTAGTAATTCTCAAAACCGAAAAGATTAAATGTATTCAATCCCATTTTAGCAAGTAATACTTTTGTTGCAAGGCGAATTGCTCTACCATTCCCATCCATAAACGGATGGATAATGACCATTTGTTTATGAAAAATACCGGCTAAAATAAGCGGATCAATTGTCTCTCGGTTACTATTTACAAACTCAATAAGATCTGCTTCTGAAGTGCTTGGCTATAATTCAAAACTTTTTTTCACTATCCCCAATATGAGCAGGTTTAGATTTAAGAATTTTTTTAACTTCGGTTAAAGGGAGGGGATTACCTTCAATACTGGTTGAAGCGTAAGTTGAAACGGCCCTAGCCACTTTTTCAAGCTCTACTAAAACAACATGAGGAAATCGCCTATTATTTAATTCATTGACTAAAGCATTTACCCGTTTAATATTTGCCAGGAGACGATCCGTAATTGTGTAGCGAGGCGTAAACATATAGTCTAATTTTAGACGATTTTCAAGTAGTTGACTCTCTGTCTAAAGAGTAGCAGAATACAGACTGGAAGAATTTTTCAACTTATTCCTATCTGACGGTCTAAGCTCTGAATTTGTTTATACCTTTGGCCTAAGAGATGTATAATAAAGTTCATTAGGAAGTTCTAATTTTTACAGGTAAATTAGGTATGGCAAAATGTATGGTAATATGGTAATATATTTATGAATACGAGTTTCGAATGGGATGAAGGCAAAAACGCTGACAATTTACAAAAGCACGGGGTCAATTTTGAAACTGCGCAATATGCGTTCATTGACTCAAAGCGTGTGATTGCTCAAGATCTGGCGCATAGCAAGATAGAGAAACGATATTATTGTTTCGGAAAGGTGAAGGGAGGTGTATTAACTGTCCGTTTTACCTACCGAGGTAATCACATCAGAATAATAGGTGCTGGTTACTGGAGAAAGGGCAAAAATATATATGAAAAACAAAATCAATTACAGTAATGAACCAATAGAGGCAAGGGTAATAAATGATTTTTTACCCAGTCCTGAAGACCTGAGCTTAAATGAAAAAAAGACCAAGGTAACATTAACTCTTACCCAAAAAAGCTTGGACTTTTTTAAAAGTGCTGCTAAGAAACATGGAGCTTCCTATCAGGCAATGATCAGAAGGCTTATTGATTATTACGTAGTAAACCAGAGAGCCTAATTCAATCCTTGTGGTCTAGATGGATCACCAGATAGCTTTACCCCTGAGCGAAGGAGAATACTTTCAACCCATCTCGCCAAAGACGGGCGAGGCTCGTCTTTAGACGCCACAAGGATCATTCGGTAAAAATATTATACAAGATTCTCCAAGAATTAAAAGTGGTTATCGAAGATAACTTAAAGTAAATTCAACGATATTCGGACACCCTGCTATGATCTGGTAGGTTTTTTCTGGATCAAATGATTCTTCAGCAAGATCTACTCCATGATGATTAACAACTAAACCTCCAGCTCCTTTTACTAATTTTACATCCATAGCAATATACTTGTCGCCCTTAGCATTTGTTAGACCAGTTTCTTCTGTAAGTTGAGGATTATCTTTGAGGGTTGATTGCCCAAGCTTTAGCATTTGCAATATATGTTCACTAAATTGTTCAGCCATAAGTTACTGTTAACTCCTTTCATCTATTTTTAACAATTGTTAACTAGTGATCCGCTTAGTATCTTAAACAGACTAAGTAAGTTTTGTGAATTATTCTTGTCTGACGGTTTAAACTCTGAATTTGCTTACGTTTTTCTTTAGAAAAAGGCAAGCTCTGCTTATACATTTGGCCTAAAAGATGCATAAGTATGTATATCAGCCTTTTTTAACTTTTGCAAATTTTAGGATTTGGTCTTTCTTTAAAATTATGTAAGATGAGCAGT
>JACPAR010000043.1 GCA_016180725.1 Candidatus Levyibacteriota bacterium
GAAATAATTGCGGAAACAGTTAACGAAGCATACTAAGGGAAACTTTGAGGATAGACACTAGAAATTAGAAGCTGGAATTTGAAGTTTGAGTATAGAAGATAGATCAATCATCTATTTTCTAGCTTCAAGATCTAGTCTCTAGTTTCCAACGTCTAGCATCGAAAATATGTCAAATAAAGCGCCTAAAGCAATCGGACCATATTCGCAAACCAGAGTTGCCGGAAATCTAATTTTTTGTTCCGGACAAATTGGCGTTGATCCAGAAACCGGTAACATGGTAGAGGGTATTGAGGCACAAACCAAACAAGTTTTAAAAAATTTAGAAGCAGTTTTAGCTTCGCAAGGTCAGACCTTGGAGGCTGTAGTAAAAACAACAGTCTATCTTAAAAATATTTCAGATTTTACGGTGATGAACGAGATTTACGCAACTTTTTTTACAGAAAATAAACCTGCAAGAGCTACCATTGAAGTATCAAATCTCCCAAAAGCCACCCTCATCGAAATCGAAGCAATTGCAGCTAAGTAATTGAAAATTTATTTATTATCTGTAATGATAAAAACATCATATAGATGAAAGGAGGTAGCAAAAATATGAAGAAAAACTCAAAATGGCTAAAGTGGGGTAGTATTGCAGCTATTGTTACTGGTACTGCGGTATCAACAATAGCTTTAGTCTTGATAATACAAGGAGCAAATATTACTTCTGAATTAATAACATTAGTTTTTGGTGCAATAATTGTTAGCATTGGAATAAGAAAATTAAATCAGTAACATATTTCATCTAAATTATTAACATTTTGATTATTCGACTGTTTTCTTAATTCCTTTTTTTCCTAATACGCCCACAAAATATTTTTCGTGCGTCAACCCCCTGGTTGGAAGCTGATTCTTATATATTTGCGAAACGAGACTGAAAAATGATAAACTTATCAGTAAATTTATGAAAAATACAATGCCAAAAACACTTTTTGAAAAAATTTGGGATGCGCATGTGGTAGAACAAGAAGTTGGTCATCCTGCTGTACTTTATATTGACGCGCATTTAATTCACGAAGTCACAACGCCCCAGGCATTCAACGGATTAAGGAAAAGAAAAATTCCGGTATTTAAGACAAACCGAACATGGGCAACAGTAGACCACAATATTCCAACAAAAAATCAAAATCTGCCTATTAAAGATCTTCTTTCCAAAGCGCAGGTAGAAGCACTTATTAAAAACTGCAAAGATTTTGGCATAGATCTTTATGGACTAGGGCATCCGTTTCAGGGAATCGTGCATGTAATCGGACCAGAACTTGGAATCACACGGCCTGGTATAACACTTGTTTGCGGAGACAGCCATACCTCAACGCACGGCGCTTTTGGCGCAATTGCTTTTGGTATTGGTACAAGTGAAGTGGAACAGGTTTTTGCCAGCCAATGCATTCTTCAATATAAACCAAAAACAATGAAAATAGAAATAAACGGAAAATTAGGAAAAGGCGTTACTGCAAAAGACATAATTCTTTATATTATTTCTAAAATTTCTACAAGCGGAGGAACAGGCTATTTTGTTGAATATGCAGGTTCTACAATTAAGGATCTTTCCATGGAAGCCAGAATGACAATCTGCAATATGAGTATCGAGATGGGCGCAAGGGGAGGATTAATTGCCCCGGATGAAAAAACTTTCGAATACATGAAAGGACGGACCTTTATGCCCAAAGGTCATGACTGGAATTCTGCTCTGCAGAATTGGAAAACTCTACCAACCGATAAAGGCGCAAAATACGATAAAGAAATTTCTTTTGATGCTACAGACATAGAACCAATGATAACTTATGGCACTAATCCAGGAATGGGAATAAGAGTAACAGAAAATATTCCAACTGAAAACGATTTTAAAACAGAAAACAAAAAATCAGCTTTTAAAAAAGCACTACAGTACATGAATTTAAAACCCGGAGCAAAAATTGCCGATCAAAAGATTGATTATGTATTTTTAGGAAGCTGTACCAACTCAAGAATAGAAGACCTAAGATTGGTAGCCAAAGTAGTAAAAAGTAGAAAGAAAGTAGATGGTATAAAGGTATTCGTTGTTCCTGGATCAAAACAAGTTGAGGCGCAAGCTAGAAAAGAAGGTCTTGACATAATTTTTAAAGAAGCAGGATTTGAATTTAGAGAACCTGGCTGCTCTGCCTGCCTTGGGATGAACGACGATAAAATCCCATCCGAAAAATACTGTGTATCAACATCTAATAGAAATTTTGAAGGCAGACAAGGACCTGGAGCAAGGACATTTTTAGCAAGCCCTTTAACTGCAGCTGCGTCGGCATTAAGAGGAAGGATTACTGACCCTAGAGATTTGCTATGAATATAAAATATCAAAATTTAAATATTAAAAATACATATAAAAAATCAAATATATTTTATATTTACTATGTATATTTGCTATTTGCTATTTAATTTTTGATATATTTACTATGAAGAAAACTATCAAGCTAATACAATCAACCTGCGTTCCCTTACCAATGGAGAATGTAGATACCGACCAAATCATTCCGGCAAAATATTTAAGCTACAACCCGGCGATCCCGGCCGAACGGAAAATGTTCGGCAAGTTCGCGCTTTCAGGCATTCCGTCCGGCAATGGAAAATGTTTGTTCATGATTTCCTCCTTGTTGACAG
>JACPAR010000041.1 GCA_016180725.1 Candidatus Levyibacteriota bacterium
AGAATATTATATCAGCAGTTTCAAAACTACAAAGCAAAGAAGAGGAGGCCGCCGATTATTGCCAGTACTGCTCCGATGGCTCCTATTCCAATAATTTTTCCATCCGGACCAGGAGGGGCTAATGTTGGTTGGGGGGTGGAAGTTGAAACAATTGGAGCATCTGTAACTATTGCTGCAGTAGGCGTTGGGTTTGCTTGTCCACCTGCGCCTGCTGAGGCTTGTGTTACTGTAATTGTCTGTGCGCAGCTGGTGTTTGCAGCGCTTACCACATCGTTATTATCTGTTAATGTTGCCTGTGCTTTAAAAGTGCCGGGATTACGATAAGTGTGAGCAATTTGTAAGCTTACATCTTTACTGCCAATTCCTCCATTTTGACTAATGTCTTGTACCGGTCCATCTCCAAAATCAATAGTTACCTTTTTAATTGTTCCATTTGCATCTGTTCCGTTAACAGTAAATGTTATAGAAAAGGGCGCTACGCCAGAAGTAGTACGGTCAACATTAAGATTGCTACAAACAGGCGGCTGATTTGCCGATGACGTAGAGGTTGGTGTCGGTGCAGTTGTTGGTGCAGCCGTTGGCAAAGGTGCGCCGGCTGCAATGTTAATAGTGGCAGGGGCAGGATTTGGCAGTAATACGTTTTCGCTTGGAGTATCTGACTGGGCAATTGACAATACTTGTGTTTTTTCGGTAGCAGTGTCAAAGCTAACAGTTGCTGTTGTTGCAGATGTTAATTGGTTTGCTTTAAAAGTTACTGTCGCAATTTTTGTTGCAGCTTGAATAACAGCAGTAGGATCAGCTCCAACCGAAAGTGTTATAGAAATATTGCCTGGCGTATAAATAGGTCCTTCCAGCACGGAAGGAAATTTATTTGTTGGACAAAAACTATCGTTACAGCTTCCGGAACCGGTAGAAAGCTTGCTTTGATCGTAGCTAATACTTAATTTTACAAAAGAGACTTGGTTGCTGCCAGGATCTATATTTACATCAAGATTAAAACTCTGCCCCGCGGTTGTACTTACAGTTGTTGGAGAAAAAGAAAGTGTTGTGGCAGGGGTTGCCCGAGACCTTGTTTCCTGGCTTTTTTGTAGCGTTAATATAGTAAGTGGTATTGCAACAAGTAATACAACAATAAATCCTAAAAGAAGAAATTTTTTACCACTAAGAAAATTCATAAAATATAATCCCATCAAATGGGGACAATTCTATAGTAGAGAAGAAAACAATGTTGTGTCAAGCAGAGATATACTATAGGTTATTGACAAACTCTGCTTATGTGTTGTATAAATTAGCAGTCACTTTAATCAAGTGATATTTTTTTCAAACAACTCTTAAGAAATATGGCAACTAAAAGTACTACAAAAATAAAACCATTATTCGACAATGTATTAATTAAGCCTCTTGAGGTAGAAACAAAAACTGCTAGCGGCATTCTTCTTCCGGACAGCGCTAAAGAAAAACCCCAAATTGGTCTTGTTATGGCTATTGGTGAAGGTGCCAGAGATGAAAATGGAAAATTAATTCCTGTGGTTGTGAAGGTTGGTCAAAAAGTTATGTACAAGAAATGGGGTGGAAATGAGGTAAAAGTAGATACAGAGGACTGGATGATTGTTGAACAAAAAGATATACTGGCGATTGTAGAATAGTTAAAAATTCAAAGTGCTCGCCTCGCGGCGAAGCGGGCAAAGTTCAAAGTTAAGGAAAATATTTTATAAAATAAAGTACATTCATTTTGAATTTTAAATTTTAAATTTTAAATTGGAGCGATAGCGATTATGGCTAAACAAATTAAATACGGTGCAGATGCAAGACAAGCATTAATTAAAGGTGTAAACCAATTAGCAGATGCTGTTGTTACAACTCTTGGTCCTAAAGGCAGAAATGTTGCTTTAGATAAAAAATGGGGCGGTCCAAATGTTGTTCATGACGGTGTAACTGTTGCAAAAGAAATTGAGCTTTCAGATCCATTCGAAAACATGGGAGCGCAAATGGTAAAAGAAGCAGCTTCAAAAACCAACGATGTTGCAGGCGACGGTACAACAACGGCAACACTTTTAGCCCAAGCAATTATCAATACAGGATTTAAAAACGTTACCGCAGGCGCTAACCCCATGATTTTAAAGGCCGGTATGGAAAAAGCAGTAGAGGCGGTAATAGCAGAAATTAAAAAAATGGCAAAAACTGTAAAAGATACAGATGTTGCCAAAGTAGCGACAATTTCTGCTCAAGACGAAAAAATTGGTGCTTTAATTGCCGAAGCGTTGGCAAAAGTTGGTAAAGATGGCGTTATAACAGTTGAGGAAGGTCAAGGATTGGAACTCTCAATTGATTATAAAGAAGGTATGGAATTTGATAAAGGCTATGCATCTGCATATTTTGTTACTAACTCAGATAAAATGGAAGCAGAAATTGAAAATCCGTATATTTTAATAACAGATAAAAAAATTTCAGCTTTAAATGAATTACTTCCCTTTTTAGAGAATTTAGTTAAAGTTTCAAAAAACTTGGTTATTATTGCCGATGAGATAGAAGGTGAAGCTTTGGCAACTTTGGTTGTTAACAAGCTTCGCGGTACATTTAATGCGATTGCAATTAAAGCTCCCGGTTTTGGCGACAGAAGAAAAGAAATGCTTGAGGATATTGCTATTTTAACAGGTGGAACTGTAATTTCCGAAGATACTGGCAGAAAGTTTGAAAGCGTTACTTTGGAAGACTGCGGAAGAGCAGATAAAGTTTGGACAGATAAAGAAAATACCAGAATTATTGGCGGAAAAGGCGACGCAGCAAAATTAAAGGCTCGTATTGCTCAAATTAAGCGGGCAACTTTGGAAACAACGTCTGATTTTGACAAAGAAAAATTACAAGAGAGACTTGCAAAACTTGCCGGTGGAGTTGCAGTAATTAATGTTGGTGCAGCAACAGAAATAGAGCTTAAAGATAAAAAAGAAAGAGTAAATGATGCAGTTGCAGCAACTAAGGCAGCGCTTGAAGAAGGTATTGTTCCGGGCGGTGGCGTTGCACTTCTTAATGCCCGTCAAGTGTTGCCAAAACTAAAAGAGTCATTAAAAGTTGAGGATGAAAAAATTGGCGTTGAGATTTTGTACAAAGCTTTAACAGAGCCAATTAGAGGTATTGCCAGAAATGCAGGAGTAGATGATGGTTGGGTGGTAAGAGCAGTTGAGGAAGCGGAAAAAGAAAATAAAAAAGCAGGCGACTTTGGATTTAATGCTATGACATTAAATTTTGGGTCGATGATTGAAGCAGGTATTGTTGATCCGGCAAAGGTAACCCGTTCGGCCGTACAAAATTCAGCAAGTGTTGGCATGATGGTTTTAACAACAGAAGCTTTAATTACAGATCTCCCGGAAAAAAAGGAAGCTCCAGCTATGCCACCAGGTGGAATGGGCGGAATGGACTATTAAAAAAGAGTATCACGGGTACCACGAGTAAAAAATTAATCCGCCGAAAGGGCGGTTTTTTATTGAATTTTTTCAACTATTTTCGTGCGGCGACCGATTCGGCTGAGCCCTTCGACTTCGCTCAGGATCTACGGCTCACGGCCGAAGCCCCTGGGGCTGAGCCTCGAAATTTGAACTAAATACCGTTTCGTTATAGCTATTCCAATATGGGATCGGGTTGCTCAAATATTTCACTTAAATATTTCAAAAGTTTGTCAAAAGGGTGGTTTTTTGGTATGATTTTATCTCTCAATCAATAATTTCTATGAAAAAAATATTAATGTTTATAGTTCCTTTTTTTCTTGCCGGAATTATTTTTACCGCTATTACACTAATTGTTAATCAAAAATCCGGAAAAGGAGCGCTTCAGGTAACAGCAAATCCAAAAAGCAGTGTTTATTTAAACGGTAAAATTATCGGTCAAACACCCCTTTGTAAATGCGAAACACTTGATATGTTAGCTGTTGGTGAATACACTGTTCGTATTGCGCCTCAAGCGGGTAATTTTTCTCCCTTTGAAGAAAAGATTAAAATTGAAAAATCAGTACTTACTGTTGTTGACAGAACATTTGGTAAAGCTGCTTCCTCAGATGGCAGCATTATTAGCTTAGGCCCCCTCGATGACAAAAAGGCGATAGAGCTTCTGGCTACCTCTTTTCCCGATAGTGCTAAAGTTTATATTGATGGTAGTCCAAATGGTAATGCGTCACTGCTTTTAAAAAATTTAACAGAATCTGATCATGAGCTTAAGCTTGTTAAAGAGGGATATAAAGAAAAAATTGTTCGAATTCGAACAGTTGCGGGGTATAAACTTACAGTAGAAGCTTTTTTGGGTACAGATCAAGAAGCCAATATTACAAAGTCAGCAACAAATGAGGCAAGCACTTCTGGGAAAACCGTGCCTGACAATAAAAAAGTTCCTGCTTCTGTAACTCCGGCTGTAACGCAGGTTTTAATTCTTGATACCCCCACAGGATTTTTAAGGGTTAGAGAAAGTAGTTCTTTAGATTCCGCAGAAATAGCAAGAGTTTCTCCCGGAGATAAATTTGATCTGATAAGTGAAGAAAACGGTTGGTATCAAATAAAGCTTTTAAATGGCGAAAGTGGATGGGTAAACGCTCAATACGCACAAAAGCAGTAAAAACTTAGGGTCCGACAAAATACAAGACCCCTATTACCAAAATTCCCCAGATAATAACGGTTATCAAAAGCGGAATATCGGTTGTTATAACTTTTTCAGGGCTTTCTCCTTCGTGTTTTTCGTAGATATCTTGCAAATAACGCATTAGCCCATAAACAACAGGAAGAATTGTTATCATCAGCCATTTTCTTTGAAAGAATTCCGGTAAGAAATCCGGCATGAGTATTCCAAGTGATAGTTTAAATCCTCTTGGATATTCTAAAAAGGTAAAAAAGGTATAGGAAATAAAGGTAGAAGTTGCAAATATCGAAGCATAGACATCTAAAAGCCTTTCTGAATAATGTGAAAGAGATTTGCGTACTGCTGCTTTTTCGGATTCTGAATACTGTGATATTAAAGTAAGTTCTGATCGGCGTTTGCCAACGGCAAGAAAGAGTGAAATGGCAATTGTTGTAAGTAAAAGCCAGACGGAAATATGAAACCCTGATGCAAATTCCCCGGCATAAACCCGTAAAATATATCCACCCGCAATAATTAAAATATCAACAATAGCAATGTGTTTTAAAAAGATGGAGTATGACAGCTGAAGAATAAGGTACATAATAGTCAGTAAAAAAAATGCAGGGGTTACAAAAAACCCTGCCCAGAGAGAAAGAACTATTAAAAACCCGGCAACCGTAAACGCAAAAGATACAGAAAGATCTTTGTTAGCTAGCGGGCGAAATCTTTTAAAGGGATGAAGACGGTCTTTTTTAACATCAAAAATATCATTAATTACATATATTGCTGAAGAAACGCCGCAAAAAACTGCAAATCCAAGTGCAACTTTTGGAAGAATGGAAAGGTTAAAAAGTTCGCCGGCAAAAAGTATTGCTGCAAAAATTGCAATATTTTTTATCCACTGTCTTGGCCTTAGAAGTCTTAATGTATTATATGCCTTTTTTTTCATTGTTAGTTTTAAGAGCGAGATGTAAAAATAATAATGCTCCGCCTACTACAATAAGGATCATGATGATTGCGAAAACTTTTTCTCTGCTGGTTAAAGTAAGCGCGATCAAACCTAATATAGCAGAAATAACCCAGTAAAACAACGCAATAACTCTTTGTCCCAAACCCAGTCTTAAAAGTAAATGATGCAGGTGTTTATTGTCATGCCAAAAAGGCGAACGTCCAGTTACGATTCTGCGAGCAATGGTAAATGCTCCGTCAACCATAGGAACGCCCATTACAAGAATTGCCGTAGCCAGTTTTGCGCCGGAAAGTATGGAAACTACGCTTAAAAGAAGATAAACAGCGGTTGCACCATAACCTGGAAAAATTTTTGCCGGGTAAAAATTAAAAATTAAAAATCCTAAAGAACTTCCGGCTATTATAAAAGAAAGTTTGGCGGCAATAAGCGTATTAGGGTCTGAAATAGGAAAGCGTAAGCTTAGTATGCCAATAACAATGCTTGATATAGCTACAATTCCAGGCATTTGTCCGTCAACCCCTTTGCTCCAATTTAACATGTTCATTACCCATATAATCCAAATAAGAGCGACAAAATCGGAGAAAAAAATTCCAAAGCTTTCCCCTAAAAAAGGGGTGAAAATATTTATTGTATTAAAATGCAGTATTCCGCCAAAAGGATTAGTTATAAAAGGTACGCTAATACCGCTTTCCACAACAATAAAAGCAGCAATAAAATTTATAAAAAAACGAAGATAAGGAGACAGATCAAATTTATCATCCAAAATGCCCGTCAATAAAGTTAATAATGATGCCAGGAAAATAGCAATAGTAATATTATTAAGAGGCAAAAATAAAAAAGAAGCGATAACAATACCTAAAAATAGCGGGATACCTCCGCCTCTTGGAATGGGCTTTGTGTGGATGATTGCAGGATGTTTATGAGTTTTTGGGTCGTCAAAAAGCCCGAATTTTTTAATAACAATTAGCGATAATGGAGTTAAGAGGGCAGTAGCTATAAAAGCAATAACAAAAGGAAAAAAAGTAATATTATTTTGCATAAATTTTAAAGCACAAGTTGCAATGTTCTTATAATAAAAAGGAGTACCAAAAAAGCGATCAACAAACTTGTTACGCTAAGCATTCTGGACAAAAGCGGAACTTTTTTATAGATATTAACAGCAAAAAACATATTTGCAATAAGTACGGTTATTGAAAGGATAATTGGAATAAATATTTCTAATTTATTGCCAAGCTGATCTATTCCCCAAGGTAATTGATTAAAAATAGGAATAAAGGGAGGAAGATAAGCATAAAAAATAGTCACAGGAATTAAGGTTATAAAAATAATAATAATTGTTGTCAGTAATATCCAAGTTAAGATTTTGTCTGAAAGTAGTTTTTTAAAAGATTCGTTCATAGACAATGGCATTACTTATAATTATCTTTTGATTATATATAGTTAAATTGAAAGGAGTAAGGCTTGCAGAGGAAGAAACAACAATATAACGGGGTTTTGCTTTTTCAAGAGATTTTTCGGTTTCTTCTAGCGTATCTTTGGACGCTGTAATATGGTAGGCAACAGTATATCTTCCCGGCGGTAATTTATTTGTTAGTTTGTAAAGCTGCGCATTATTTCCCCAGATAAATATTTTGTCTTCGGGTTTTGAATGAAGCTTAATAAATTGGGCAAGTTCATAATCTTTGGGTGTATTTCTATCAAAAAAACTCCGATAATCAGTGACATTTTTTTTCATTGTTATAAACGAGATAAAATTTTGATAGTAACCGGAGGTTTTTTCATAGAAATTAAAGTTTTTAATTAATAAAAATAAAACAATAATTAAAAAGACTGCGCTAATTTTTTTAGGAGAACTTAATAACGTTTGAGTATTCTCTTTTCTTAATGATGGGTTTGAAAAAATATATCCGAAAAGAAGTATAAAGCTTGGAAGTAAGACAAGCATGTAATGGGTATAAGGGCGCTGAGAGAAAAAAGCGTTGAAGACCGAAAAAGAAAACCAAAGAATTATAAAAATAGCACTTGCAGAGAATGCATGTCTTTTTACAAAAAGAAAAATGATTACAAAAGCTAATAAAATAAGTTTTATTAAAAGAAGACCTTGAGGAATAATTAGTTTGTTGCCGTAGCCAATGTAGCCGACATTTTGTTTAAACGAAGCATTAAAAAAATCCCAAAATGCGCCGTTAATTATAAAAAATAAGGTGATTAATAAAATCGGAGCTACGAAACCTATAAAAAATGGAATTAATTTATTGACTGTTTTTAAAACGTTATATTTTTTTTCTTTGGCAAAATTTATGATGATCAAAAAAAACAGAAAAGCCGAAAAATCAAAGATTGCTACAACTTTAAACAGAAAAGCCAAAGACAGAAAAAAACCGGTAAGAGCCAGAGTTATATTTTTATATGAATGTACAGATTTATTAATTAATAATGCAGCTAATGTAATAGGTAAAAGCATAAAGTTTTCGGAGTTTGCAATATTTCCTTCAAGTAGAGGAAGTCCAAATAAAACAGCAAAAATAAAAGTCGTAATATAAACAATATTTTGATTTTTCTTGTCATGACTAGATAATCTTTGGTTAAGGAAAAGTTCCTCTGTCAATTTAAAAAATATAAATATGGTTAAGATTCCAAAAATTGCAGAAACGATTCTTATAGTAAACTGATCGGAATTAAAAATAGCATATAGCGTGTAGAGAAGCGGAGGTTTATTATCCCAAATATCTCTGTAAAGTAAGCTGCCGCGGCGCATTGCCATTCCAAGTACCTGATATATGCCTTCGTCTCCATACCAGTAGGGTTCAAAAAAAGACGGAAGACGAAATAAAAAGAATATAAAAGAGGTAAGTATTAAAAATGTTATGCCTCTAATTTTTTCAAGGCGGGCAAATATTTTTATCATCTTGCCAAACTATAATTTCTCTGTAACTTTGTATTCTAGTCTTTTTCCCAGCATTAATTGTGTATGCGAAATAAGTGCGGGTAAGGCGGAAAGGAAAAAGCCAACAACCGGAAGAAGTATAAATTCAAGCGGGAAAAGGAATTGTTGAGCTTTTGAAGAAGATAAATTTTTTGGCCTGTTTCTTAGATCAATAATAATCATCGACATTGTTGCAAACAAACAAAGAGTTAACATTAATCCTGCCAGTCTTGGTAAATTGTAGCCAAGCGTTGTGCGGGAAAAAACAGGATTTACAAAAGGCATAATGTTTGCCGCAATAGTTATTATAAACCAGTTAACCGGCCAAAGGAAATGGTCAAGTAAAATATTGTAAAGCATGATTGTTTTTCTTATAAAAGGAACATTTGGTGCCGTAAACCACCATTTAAGAAAAAGAGGATCGTCGGACACTCCCCACGACCAGCGTCTTTCCTGATTGTATTTATTTTTAAGACTTTTAACATAACCGGAAGATTGAGGAGCGTCCATAGAAGTTTTTAAAAAGATCGGCTCAACCCAAATATTTCCGTTAAGTCTATAAAAAGCTTTAAAGAAAACCCTGTAGTCTTCCGGGATAACATCTGCATCCCAAAAATCAATTTTTTTAAGCAAGGCAAACGACAATGAATAGGTTGAGTTAACAACAAGTCTGTCGCCTTGGATAAGAAGCCCGGTCCGCCATAAACTGCCAAAAAACGAAATAATACGTACAGGAGCAGGAACATTCCAGAAATTGTTGTAGTTAACATTTGCGGATTGCCAAAACTTATTGTAGCGTTTTGGGTCGGAAAGAAAACTATTTGTTAGGTAAGCAAAGTATTGTGAATCAAAAACAGAATCGGCATCTACAGAAGAAACAGTCGTATAATTTATATTAATTACTCCTTTTTGAATTAAATTTTTATAAATAGTTTTTGCCGCAAATGCCTGATTGGAAGATTTACCCTTTACCTCACCAAGAAGATCAGGGTGATATGTTGCTATTATGTCACCAAAAACCTTTTTAAATTCTCTTTTTAGAATTGCAGCTTTTTCTTTGGCTTCGGTTTCTCTCTCTTCCATTGCTAAAACTACATAAATTCTTTTAGCAGGAAAAGTTTGCATTGCTATAGAGGTAAGAGAAGGTCTTAGTTTTGAGATGTTTTCTTTGTAATTTGGGATAATTACAATATGATTAACTTTGTTAAAATTTTTAAGGAGTTTGGCTGATTTTAACCAATCTTGTTTTTCCGCTTTTCTTATTTTTTTGGAAGCAATATAAGCTGTTATGGTTAATGAGAAAGATCTGTAAAACCAATAGACATCAAAAAAGAGAATAAAATAGGCCATTACATAAGGGACAAGAAGTGATCCCCAAAAAGGAGAAAGAATAAGCATCCACGAAATAAACCCGGGTAAAAATTCAAGCGCCCTTCTTGTTTTAATTGGATAACGGGTAAATATTGTTTGAAAGAAATCAGTCATATCAAGTAATTAGTTAACAGCAATAATTTAATTAAGCTTAAGAATTTAGTCTGAAAATTGTATGGGTATTTTTGTTTGTTTGACTAACAACTTCTTCAAATGGAATACCTTTAATTTGTGCGATAACTCTGCTTATGATTATAGCATAAGAAGGCTCATTTCTGCTACCCCGATGAGGCTCTGGAGTAAGATATGGACTATCTGTTTCGATTACAATTTTGTCAATTGGGGTAGCTTTTACCAGGTCTGGCAGGGAGGTATCTTCGCCTGGAGCAAGACCTTTGTAGGTAATATTTCCGTCAAAACCGACGTAGAAACCTAAATCAAGTACTCTTTTTAAGAATGCAAGATTTCCAGAAAAACAGTGAAACATGCCTGGGATATTCATTAGCAGGTTTTTGTGGGCGTTTAGCACCTCAAGAATTTCTTTTCCCGCATGGCGGTTATGGATTTGCAGGGGTAGTTTTAGCTTGTAGGCAAGCTCAATCTGCCGCTCGAAAAGTTCGCGCTGGGCTTTTGGATCGGTAATGCCGTTTGACTGATAGCGGTAATTATCCATGCCTATTTCGCCGATTGCCACAACTTTTGTTGAGCTTTTAGCTATTTGTTTTAGTTGCTTCATCCAGTCATCAAGGGATCCTTCGCTTTGCTCAGGATGACTCTTTTCAAGAGTTACTTTATCAGCATGATGCGGATGCACGCCTACGATTGCATATAAATTGTCGTATTGACTAGCCATTTCAACCGCCCTCTGACTCGTGTCGAGCTTGGTTCCAACGTTAATAATAGTATCCACGCCAGCCTCAACCGCCCGTTTAATCACCTCGTCATAATCGTTCTCAAACGCTTTAAAATTTAAATGGCAATGCACGTCTACCATAAATCTATTATAGCAATAAGTCTAACTGATATAATAACAATATGCAGATAAGGGAAGCCATTTTATCAGACTATAAAGAGATGATGAGTCTTTATAATGATTTTGTTGGAGAAGATAGGTATTCAAAACTAGATAACGACTCGTTTAGCGATGTTTTAAATAGTCCAAATAATTTTGTTTTTGTTGCACAAGAGCAGCAAAAAATAGTTGGCTTTGCCACTTTTTCTGTTAGGAGAGTAATTCGTTATAAAAACCCAATTGCGGAATTAGATGAGTTATATGTTATTCCAGAATATAGAAAAAGAGGTGTTGGGAAGACGTTAATGGAACAAGTTTTGAAAAAAGCAAAAGAATTAAATTGTTACAGAGTGTTTATTGAATCCCAATACAAGCATGAAATAGGTCATAAGTTTTACGAAGCTTTAGGATTTAAAAACTACGGCTACCACTTTATTAAAGATTTGTAATATTAATCTCGATTTTCGTGTGGCGACCCCTGGGGTCGGAAGCTAGATAATTCTTGGAAATAATGGGGGTTGGGAGGTGATTTTTGGACCTTTGAACTGGGATTCGATTTTTTTAGCGGTTTTTGGTAAAAATGGTTCAAGTAAAGCTGCGATTTCCTGAATTTGATCAACAGCGTGGGAAAGCACAGTTTTTAGTTTTGAGTTATTAGTTTTTAGTAGTTCCCATGGTTTTTCATTATTGATAAATTTATCAAGGTTTGCGATTTTTTGCCACACAAAAGAAAGGGCGTCGTTAAATCTAAATTCCTCAATTGCTTTTGAATATTCCTCAACGTTAATTAGGTGGGTTGATGTTCTATCTTGTGGTGCAAGCTGGGTGTAATTGGCATTTTCGCAAAGTTTGGCAACGCGAGCAACTAAGTTTCCAAGACCGTTGGCTAAATCGGCATTGTAAACTTCTATAAATTTGTTTTCCGAAAAATCTGCATCAGAGAAAGGAGAAAATTTGGCTAAAAAGAAATAGCGCAAGCTTTCTGCTCTGTATTTTGTGATCAACTCCAGTGGGTCGATCACATTTCCTAATGTTTTGGACATTTTCTGGCCATTTACAGTAAAGTATTCATGCACAAAAAGTTTTTTTGGTAGTTTTAGTCCGGCAGATAAAAGAATTGCCGGCCAATAAACAGCATGGAAACGAATAATTCCTTTGCCAATCACATGTAAATCGGCAGGCCACCATTTATTATATTTTTCCTCGCCCCAGTTAAAACCTATACCACTCTGATAGATATTCAGCGCGTCGAACCACACATAAATCCGTTGTGAGTCATCGCCTGGTACCGGCACTCCCCAGTTTTTTGCCCGTTCATTGCTTCTTGAGATACTAAAATCTTGTAAACCTGCCTTAAGAAACGAAAGTATTTCATTCTTTCTAAATTCAGGTATTATTTTAAACTCACCGGATTCAATAAGTTCAATCAACTGATTTTGGTACTTTGAGAGTTTAAAAAAATAGTTTTCTTCTTCAACTTCCTGCAATTTTTTACCGGGATGTTCAAAGCATTCGCCTTTTTCATTTAGTTCACTCGGTGTGTAAAACGCTTCGCAGCCAACGCAGTACAAACCTTTATAGGATTTTTTGTAAATATCCCTATTTTTA
>JACPAR010000005.1 GCA_016180725.1 Candidatus Levyibacteriota bacterium
ACGCTATTACAGGCTAGAAGGAGAGAAAAAGAAATAAAGGGTTGGCGAAGAGAAAAGAAAGAAAATCTCTTTTTAAAATAGCGATTTCCAAGCACACCCGCATCGTACGCTCGAACCTCTGATATAATTTAGAAATGGGAGTAACTATCAATTTACATACTATCTCCGCACTTAAAGAAATTTTTGTTCGGGGAGGCATAAAACTACGCCCACTCCGTAGCTCTGATGCTATGCGTCTACTCGAAATTCTTTCAGATGACAGTTCCATACGTGATAAAGTAACTGTAGCTTCACGCTTGCATACACCAGAGGATGTAATAAAAGAAGTTAAGAATTATCATAAAGAAACAGGTTTAATACGTTATACATTACTTAAAGAAGATAAGCCTATCGGTATTGTCTCTCTTTGGCGAGATGAGGGTTATTTCGGTACCGCACCGCAACCTGATGATTATGGATTTGGTTTCTTTCTTGATCCAAAAGAACGAGGCAAAGGATTAGTGACAAATGCCTTACAATGTATTATGGATACTCTTGTTAAAAATCTACATGTTAATAATTTCGTGGTATTTTGTGAAGATAGTAATCATGAAAGTATCGCCGTGTTAACAAAACTGGGCTTTGGACCGACCGACAAAACGTTTTCTGAACCCTATAAAGGATGGCTTGAGCGGAAATATGTAAAACCAGCGGCATAAAGCGAACTATAAGGATTAAATGGGTCTAGACCGGTACGCTCAGCAATACTTTCAAGCATAGCTGTTTTTCCGGTACCACTTAATCCACTTACTACTATTACAGCCCGTTGGGTTCCAACTTCACCTAATGTACCAAGAACTGCCTGTGCCGTTTCTTGCTGTGCAGCAGATAACCGGATAGGTAATTGAGATTGTTCTCTTCTTTCTTGGGTCATAGTTATCTCCAACCTTTCACAAATCTTCTGTCATTATAGTACCAGCCGTAAGTTGCTAAACAAAGTCGTGCGTAATCAAAATATGATGACTGATGCTGGAATCCTGTCGGATACCCGTTGCCTCTTACTAAATGGATTCCGGCGGCCCAGGCATTTCTTTCATGAAAAATATGTACTATTTTATCAACATCATGATTTCTTGACTCTAATCGAGTTAAAGCTGCTCTTATAGCTTCAAAAGGTGGTTGTTGCTCTCTAATGCCATAAGAAAGTACACGAGCTAATTCATTTCCATACCTTCCAGCTAATGCGACTTGAGGTAAATCTTCTACTCTCAAAGAAACAGCAGCCCCTAGAAGCTTTGTATCTGCATCTGTATGAAATAAGGCTACATGGCCTAACTCATGCCAAATAGAAGACATTCTGCTCATCTTTTTTTCAAGTTCGTCTACCTGAAGGCCGACAACATAAAAAGGATGTTCTCTTCCGGCCATTAGTGGATCATGGGCATAAAAACCATCCGTAGTACCTGTAAAGAAAACTGGTTTTGCTTTAGAAGTAGTTAAGGATAGATTTGATCTTCTATTTTTTCCGTTCCTATCTCTATATTCCAATTGACAAGCATATAATTGAACATTACTGGACATGCCAAAGCGTTTAGGCATGTTATACATTTCAACTTCTTGGAAAGAAATACAGGTAGTTGACCATGATATTTGAGATGGAAGCGGTATATGAGACGCTTGATCCATGTCAATTTCTGTAAAACTAGACTCAACTTCGCCTTCAATTCTAGCTTCAATTGTGCGTGGACGATAGCTATCGCCGTCTCTTGGCCCACTTTCTATACCCATATAGGTGTGAATTATACTATAAAAAGCCTGATTTGACAACCTATAGTGTATTAAGGGCTTGACCCGTCCTTGAGAGATAAAATAGGCTTCTAAAAGCGTCTGCGATCTCCCATGACCATTTTTGCATATAAACAAAAAGTGGTGACTTCATGAATTAAACTTCTTTTCTCCCGCCTTGATTGATATTGGTAAAATATTTTCTTTTGGAGTTATAGGGCAATCCCAGTTATCGTTATATGAGCTGTAAGGATTGTAGGCATAATTAAAATCAACAATTAACTTGACTTGCCCTGAGCCGATTCGGTCTGAGCTCACGGTCGAATGACTAGCCGAAGGGTCGCCTTTTCTAGGAATTTGCAGCATCCTGCCATTGTCATAAGTTTGCCTACCTGTAGTTTGGTCTCTGAACAAAAGATAATATTGAAACTGTTCCTGCTCCGGATCCTCAAAAACTAACGCTTCTATTTCTTTCCTATCGACTGTAAATGTAATTTTTCCAGCCCTTAAATAAACTTGCTCATCTCCACCAGTGGTTTTAATTACCACTTTCTCACCAACACCAGAGATATTTTTATCAAGTTCTAATTCAAAACTTAAACTTGGATTAGGCGGAAAATAATTTAGACCTTTAAAGTTTTTCTTTTGCTCCTCGGTTAAAGGAGACTCTTTATCATCTTTCCAAGCCTCATCTTTTTGTTTCCTAAACTCTAAAAGTTTCTTTCCGTCGTACATATTTAATTTAATGATTTAATTTTCTCGATAAGTTTATTTTTATCAACCTCACCTGTTGAAAATAACTCACCATTTATAATAACTCCAGGAGAAGCTATAATGCCATATTGTTGTACCAGCTTCATTCCTTCTTCTGTAAACATATCAATAAATTCAATCTCCACCTGAGGAAATTGCTTCTTTATGTCGTCCCTAAGAAGCCTCCTTGCTTGCTCACAATGAACACATCCAGGTGTTATAACTTCTTGTATTTTTATCTTAATCATAAATCATTTCAAGAACACCTTTGTTCCTACTAAAATTGTCCAGTAGACAATCATAAATACTCCCAAAACTGCTAAGGCAATACCATTTATCATATGTATCGTCTCGCTTCTTTTCTGAATCCAAGTAAATACCTTTGGTGTTCCAAAACCGCCTAAAATAAGGCTGCCAACGATAAAGATTGGAATAACTCTGCCTACCGCATTAGCAGCTAAAGCTGTAGCACCTACAATTGGACTGCCTATTGCTGCAATAAAAGCCAAGACTGCATGGTAAGTTGGGAAGGGACAGCCAACCCCAAATCCTCCACCTATTACCGCTCCAAGTACAAAAGATTGTTTATAACCCTTAAGTCCTGAAACAAAGCGTGGTTGCTTTAGCCAAGGAAAAAGAGTGGGAACATTGATAAAACCAAACTCTTGCAAGGCTCCAAGCAATGCATAAAGGCCAACCAGGGTATATACACTAACTGTAACTATGAGTTTAGTGGAGGTTTTTTCCAGAGCATGGATAAAATATCCTCCCAAAAATCCAACGATTGCCCCAACTATAGCCATAACAATCATCAGTCCGAGGGTATAAAGGCCAACAGAAATAAGCCAGGTTCTTCTGCTTCTTGACTCTTGAGCCATAGCAGTAAGGTTTAATATCATAGGCCAGCCACAGGCAGTAATAATCATGGACATGCCGGACACAAAAGCCAAGATAACCGCCAGTGTAGAATTTAATACAGCGACCGTTCCTACCACAAGTTTTTGGAACTGCAAAGCCAGAGGATCAGTTACTTCATAATTCCAAATCTTAGCTATAAAAGCTCCCAAAATAGCAGCAATCATAAGCCAGACCAGCTTTTTAGAGAAAGACCAAGGTTTTGGTTCTGATACTATTGTTGTTGTGTTATCCATAAATCTCCTCTCTCACATTTTTTACAAGTCTTTTGGCAGAACTCCCTCACATGTTTATCCATTAAAGTAAGCAGGGGTTTGATAGTTTCTTTATTGATTGAGTAAACTCTTTCTTTTCCATTTGGTTTTAGGTGGACAAACTGACATAAGAGTAATCTTTTTAAATTATGAGACACAGCAGACTGTTCAAGTTTAGTACCATTTACTATTTGAGAAACACTTTGTGGCCCTTTTTTTGCCAATAAGTGAATAATTTGTAAGCGGTTTTCATTTCCTAAAGTAGTAAAGAAACGTTTGTATGAAGAATTTATCATATGAAAAGTCTATCATATAACATTTACTTTGTCAAGTTTTTACTTCCACCACATACCCTTGATATGTAAGTAAAGCTATTGTATTAATATCAATCATTTTGCCCTCTTTTTCCTGACAAGCCAAGAAGGAGGGGTATTTGGTAATAATTCTCTATCATTCTTTAGTTTTGGCATTATGTCCGCCAAATTGATGGCGCAGGGCTGAGATGACTTGACCTGTGTATGAGGGTTTTTCTTGGGATTTTTTTCTAAACTCGACTGCGCCTTCAATAATTTCTACTGGTACCTCCAACTCTTTTGCTGTCTCAATCGTCCATTGTCCCTCTCCGCTTTGGGATACCTTTCCTGAACAGCATTCGTCGGTATCCAAATTATCGCCGAATTTCACATATGCTTCTTTGAGCCAGCCGACAAGACGGGAAGCAATAACCGAACTGTGATTATAAAGATCAGCTACCGAATACAAATTGAGGAAAAAAGGGGACTTTTTTAAAACTTCAAATCCTTCACCAATTGACTGCATCATGCCGTACTCAATACCGTTGTGCACCATTTTCACAAAATGCCCCGCGCCGGCATTTCCCATATACCCATACCCGTCCTTAACAGATAAGTCACGGAATAAAGGCTCATATGCTTCATAAAGTTCTTTTTTACCTCCAACCATAATACAAGCACCATTCAAGGCACCATCCGGACCACCGGAAACACCAACATCCAAAAAATTAATTCCTTTACTATCTAATTCTTTTGCGCGGCGAATAGAATCTTTATATGGAGAATTGCCGCCGTCTATAATAGTGTCTCCTTTTTCAAGAAAGGGGACAAGTTCGTTTAAAACTTCGTCAACTGCTTGATAAGACGTCATTAACCAAATTGTGCGCGGCTTTGACAGTTTGTTTGCTAGCTCTTCTAAAGAATAGGTGCCAATAATTCCTTCAGGTTCTAAACTTTTGGTAACATCTGAAGTTCTATTAAAGCCAAAGACTTTCCAACCTTTCGAGCGAAGCTGTCTTGCCAGATTTGCCCCCATTTTGCCAAGTCCCACCATGCCTATTTCACTTACCTTGATTTTTTCTTTTGCGTTCATGGCGTCTACCGTATTTTGAAGAAATTCAGGATGAGGTGTTGTATCTGCCTTATATTCTGAAAGCGGAACAAGGTTTTTCTTCCATGACTCTATGACAGGATCGGTAAATTTCCATTGTGCTTCGACTTCATTTTGAGAAATAAAGAGCGACTGATTGCCATGTATCGCGTGATAAAGAACCTTTGCGTATTCCTCAACATATTGCACTTTAGTTTGTTTTTCGTATAAAAAGAATGAAAAGGTTCGCTCCTCAAGCGTTTGTTCAAAGCCCGGCTTTTTAGTCCAAAAATGAATTACAATTTCATCCTTTGGTTCAAGGCGAAAAACTATACGGTTTGGCGTATGTTTACCAACTTCACATAAGTGGCATACTTTTGGGTGTTTTAGCGTTAAAACAATCTCTTTTTGCACTTCGGCCATACGCTTACCGGCTTCGAGTGTTATCGATACACCTTTCCATTTTGGGGCAAGGAGCTCTGTTTTAAGTGCAAAATAGGTCTCCGTATTTGAATCGGAACCAACACCTTGAATAGCTTTGTAGCCACTGTATTGAGCCCGGAATGTGTTCTTAATTAAAGTTTCCTGCCTCCATGGTAAAAGAGTCTCAAGAATTTGTGCCCTACTGTTTCTGACATCTGCTTCGCCTCTTGATGGATATTCCATAGTGAGCGTGGCAAGCATTGAAAGAAGGTGATTTTGTCCCACATCCCGCAAAGCTCCAACTTGATCATAAAAATTCCCTCTGTCTTCAACTCCAATCTTTTCATGAAGCCGCAAATCAATACTGTCAATAGTTGAGTTATCCCAAATATTCTCAAATAGGTTATTGGAAAACCTAAAATTTTCTATTCCTTGCACAATTTCTTTAAAAAGATAGTGATCGATGCGATAAATTTGCTCTTCCTTAAAGTAGAGGGAGAGTAGTGATTGAAGTTGCCTTGCAGCCTGGAGATTGGCACCAAACGGCTTTTCAATAAGAATCCTGCTCCATCCTAAGTTTCCGCCACAAGGAAGATTTAGCTTTACTAGTGCAAGATTTTTTAAAATCAAATCATAGTTTAATGGTGGAACTGCCAGATAAAAAAGCTTATTGGCACAAATTGATATGCTTTATCATCTTCAAAAGTACCATTCTGATAAGTGAAAGCCTCAAAAAATTGCAAAAATTTCTCACTTGTTATGTTTTCTCCGCTACGTTTTTTAAGTGAATCAAAGACATAGTCTTTAAATTCCTGGGCTGAAAAATCTCTTCTTGAAAAACCAATAATAGAAACCTTGCTGGGTAATTGATCCTGCTCGAAAAGATGCCAAAGGGAAGGAATAATCTTTTTTTCCGCCAGGTCTCCGGTTACACCAAATATAACCAGAATTGTTGGTGTTTCTTTTGATATTTTTTTAGATTCCATAATTATTTATTCAATTGTAAAAAATACTCTTTTATTCAATGCATCAAATAAAGTTTTTTGATTTTCGAATCGCCGGCACTCCATCTTGTAGCAATCCTGATACTCTTGCCCTTTAAGTTGAATGCTATTGATGGGTAAGCTTAAGTAATTTAAACCCTCCTTAGAATGAATCTCATGAAAATTTCCCAACTTATAAAAAACTACGAGGTTATAAAAATCACCGGATAAAGGCTGCTTATATTTCAAACTCCTTCCATCAACTTCTCCTAAAATTAGGGCTGACCTTCTTAAGGCTTCTTCCGCCAGAGAAATACTGGATGGAGTCGGATGATCAAAAAAAGAAGCTGCTACCGGTTGAAAATCCCCGTCTTCTATACTTTCCATCCATTTTCCTTCTTTGGAATACTCCATTAATTTAGAACGCAATTTTTTAACTGTCTCCAAATTAGTAAAATGCTCTTCATACACATAGGTCGAAAGCAATAATGTTGAGGCGTAATCTTCTAAAAAGGACTGTTTTTGCAAATGATCTTCAAAAGAACTGTGGGCAAGTGTTTCACTATTGAAATGAGCTGTTATTAATCTCTGGTATAAGTTTAACCCCCGCTTTTTATAAGAATCATTTTTAAAGAATCTTCCGGCAATTAAAAAAGCAATTCCTAAAAGGGCATTCCAGCTGGTAATAATTTTCCGGTCTTTATCGGGCTGAACCCTCTTGCTTCTTATTTCCAGGAGTTTCCGTTCTATGTCCGGCAGGAACTTGTTAGTTTTTTTAACTAAATGCAGCTTTCCTTCTAATTTATTTTCTTCAGATAGATCATACACATCTTTGAAATCTTTCCATTCTGTTTCAGATAAAATCTCCTTAATTTCGTCCTGACTCCAAAGATAGGTTTCTCCTTCTTTGTGATTAGTATCGGCATCTGTCGCCGAATAATATAAATCATTGCTTACGAAAACATTATCCAAACTGGAAATTATTCCCTGAGCTACATCTTTATATAGACTTTCTCCGAAAATCTTATAGACCAAGGAGTAAGCCCAAAGTAACATAGCCTGATCGTAGAGCATCTTTTCAAAATGAGGTATTCTCCATTGTCTGTCAACGCAATATCTAAAAAATCCCCCTTGAAGATGATCATACAAACCTCCCTTAGCCATTCTGTCCAAGGTTTTTGTAATCATATTCTTAGTATCTTCTGAAGGATATTCGGCAAAGTAATTCAGTAAAAATATTAAGGTGTTGTAGGGTGGAAATTTTGCGCCCTCACCCCACCCTCCGTATTCACCGTCAAACCTATTTTTAATTGCATCGAGCAACACCTTCTCGCTTTCCACCTCTACCTCAGTATCAAATTCCCCGCCGGGGGTATAAGGTTTTACATCTTGAGAGTTTTTTGTATACCAATCATAAACCTGTCTCACTACTTGTTTAAAACCAGGACGGCCAAAGGCAGGTTCAGGCGGAAAGTAAGTACCGGCAAAAAAAGGTTTTTGGTCGGGGGTTAATACAACATTCATCGGCCAACCTCCGCTTCCTTGAGTTTCAGTCAAAAAATTCATAAAATGCCCATCTATATCCGGGCGCTGTTCCCTGTCTACTTTAATAGAAACAAAGTTTTTGTTTAAAAAATCAGCAACCGATGAGTCAGAAAAAGCCTCCTTTGCCATAACATGACACCAATGGCAAGTCGCATAACCCACCGAGACAAAAATAGGCTTGCCCATCTTTTGGGCATAATCTAAAACTTCTTTTTTCCACTCCTGCCAATGGATAGGATTATCCCGATGTTGTCTTAGGTAAGGAGAATTGGCCTTATCTAAATTATTCCTGTTAAAATCAATTGTTTGCATTAGGTAATTTTTAAATTATTCAATTGCAAAAAATGCTCTTTGTAGCCATTCTGGTAAAGCCGGATGGATATAAACGGAATCCGTGATTGCGGTTGTTTTACCGTTTGCCTTCATAGCAACTATGGCCTCATGTATTAAAATGGAAGCATTAGGCCCAATAATATGAACGCCTAAAATATTATTCTGTTCATCAACTAATACTTTATCTGTAAAAGCGTTTCTAATAGCAAAACCCACCTGGTCATTGGCCGCGTGTCTGAAAGGTAAGATACCAATAATGTCTCCAAATGCCCATATACCCTCGATGTTTGTTTCAAGGTAATCATTTACTTTGATGTATCCTTTTTCATCTATCTCGACTCCTGTTGCTTTAACATCGAGTATATCTGTATTAGATACTCTACCGGTTGCTACCAGCAGCTGATCTGCTTCTAATTTTCTGCCATCGCTTTTTAACTTTATGGTAAATTTGCTATCCTGGTATGAAACAGCTTCTACTTCCGTATTAAATAAAACCTCATATTTTTTAGAAAATTCTTTGGTAAACCAATCTGCTATTTCTTCATCCTCGTTATCAAGCATTCTCTTGCCCCGAACCAAGATAGTAATTTTAGTTCCTAATGCTCCAAAAAAGTGAGCTAATTCTGCGGCAATATAACCTCCACCGATAATTACCAGATGTTCTGGTTGTTTCTCTAATCTTAAAGCCTTCGTGCTATCAAGATAAGGAGTATCCTTAATGCCCGGAATCGGTGGAGTTGAAGGACGGGTACCTCCCACAATAAAAACTTTGTCTGCTTCTATTTGTTCCGAACCTGCCTGCATTTGTTTGGATCCAATAAATTTACTTCTGACTTTGTAAAGAACAGGATTGCCACTTTTTCTTACTGCTTGTTCAATTCCGCTTGAATCAGTATCCACAGCTTCTGAAACTCTTTTGACTATTGAGGAAAAATCAATACTTTCGATCTTGCTCTTAATGCCAAACTTAGCACTTTCTTTAATAGTTTCTGCCACATCAGCGCTGTGAATCAACATTTTAGAGGGGATACAACCACGATTAAGACAGGTTCCGCCTAACGGACCTTCTTCAATTAAGGCAACGGACGAGTTATGTTCTGCGGCAAAAGATGCTATCTCAAGGCCTGCTCCACTGCCTACAACAATTACATCAAACTTTTTCATAATTTTGTCAAAAATTTCAAGCTCTGCTTATATTAATTTTCCTTTCCAAACTTACATGCTGCGCTGTTGTTCATGCTGCTTTAATTCATCGCTAGACTTTGCTTTCATCCCGCACTTGGAACAGGTAATTGAGTGTTCTTCCTGACCCTCACCAACTTGATTGCTGTGAACCTGTTTAGTATGTTCATCTAACTCCTGTTGAGAGTTAAATTGTCCTCCGCACATCGGGCATTTTAAATTAGCATCCATTATTTTTCACCTCCTTACATTTTATCTCTTTTCACCTTTATGTGTAATAATAAAATCTTGATTCGCATCAAGCGCTTTCTGTAACTCAACGTTTGACGGTTCAACTAACACTTGCCCATCAGGAAAAATAATTGTTGGTATTGACTGATAACCTTTATTTATTTTTTCAACTTCCTCTGCCGCACCAGGGACTTCTTCAATATTAATATACTCATATTCTACTCCTTTTTCATCCAAAAATTGCCTGCTTCTTTTGCAATCCGGACACCATGTCGCGCCATAAAATTTAATTTTCATATAAATCCACCTTACAACTTAACTGCTTGGTATAACTTTTAAGTAAAAAGTACAGTGATATTGAAAGAAACACCAAAGATATAATGGAGATTTCACTCCCTCCAAAAGGCAAGAAAGCAACACTTCCAGATAGACCCAAAAGTGCAATAACCGGCAGTCCGCAAGCTGCACAACCACCGCCTGCAATACCAAGCAGAGAGCTTCCACCCACTACCCAGTGTAATTTTCTGGAAGATTTTAATGTTAAAATTCTTTTGCTAATAAGTACCAAGTTGATGCCGGCTAAGATAGCTGTTAAGATTAAAATCAATAGTCCTGCTGTGCTCATGGCTGTTAGCATGCCCCCTAACAAATCCACTAATAGGTTAAATTTATATCCAATTGGATAACTACCCGTAATGGTCAGCTTCACTAAAGTAAAGTTCATTAGATACACCGATAAAATCAGGTAGACAAATGCTAGTAAGGAACTCAAGATTATAAATTTTTTGGTAAATATCAGTTTAAACATATATCTTACTTGCTAAGCTCTTGGTCTATAACAGTTTTAAAGGCTGAATATGGCTGAGCGCCAACTATCGGAATGCCGTTCACAAATAGTGTTGGGGTTCCGTTCACTCCTGCTTTCTGACCTTCAGATAAATCATCCTGTACTTGTTTTGCATATTTATCTGAATTTAGACATGAGGCAAACTGATTTGTATCAATATCTACGTTAGCCGCGTATTTAACAAGGTTATCTTTTGAATAGTATTCCAGATCAGATTCAGGGGCTTGGTTATTATAGAGCCATTCATGAAACTTCCAGAACTTGCCCTGTTCATTCGCACATTCACTAGCCTGCGCTGCCCATACTGATTGCTGTCCTAAAAAGGCATAATGGCGAAAAGCATATTTGACCTTACCTGTATCAACATAATCTTTCACGAGGGAAGTCTCAGCATCTTTAAAAAACCTTTCGCAAAAAGGACATCTAAAATCTGCAAACTCAACAATAGTAACCTTAGCATCTTTGTTGCCTTTGATAGGCAGGTGGCCTACATCAACGTTAACTTTTCCACCAGGACTAGAGGGTAAAGAGGGTTGATCACCGGCAGCAGCAACAGGTTGGCTATTTGTCGCTGCAACTGCACCACCTTTTTCTAAGTATTGGATTTTGGTATAGAGGAGTCCAATAAAAAACGAGGCGACGATCAAAACTCCGACTATAATTGATCCCTGAACTGTAGAGAAAAAATGTTTGAATAATTTTTCCATAATATTTAATCGGTAAATCTGTTAAAAAAATTAAGGATTTTATTTCCCTTTTTCCCGTTTAATAGGGAGTAGCAAATTAACTGACCACAACGATGTGATTCAACAAGTCCAAGGTTTTTTAAATCTGAAAGTGCATGAGAAATAGCAGAGTGAGACATACCAAGTATTTGAGTAAGATCTGTTACTGAAATTTCTTCAACCTTATGCAGTAATAAGTAGATTTTAAGTTTAGTAGGATCTGATAGATTTCTGATAATCCTTACAAGTTCTTCTTCCTCTGTAGAAAAAGATACTTTCTTTTGTAGCGATAAAAGCTTTGCGTCAGAAAGATAGTGCGGATGTCCCTCATGCCTTATTATGTATGAACGATTGAACATATACTAATATATTAGCAGATAACTTTTAATTTGTCAATCATTCAAATTAAGGCCTTCGACCTTATTAATGGAGTAATTGGCATAATCAAAGCCATTTTTTGGCCGGCAGTGTTACTTTATAAAGTGCTCGAAATTTTAATCGCGAAAATAAATGGTTTTGTTATTAATTGTGGTAAGCGGTCTGTAACCGCTAAGAATACTATTAAAACCTCTGATTGACCAAAGCCTCCCATTCCACGGAATAATAAGTTTTGGCTTAGTGGTATTAATAATTTGCTTAAATTTTTCAGGTGATAAATTATTTGAAAAAATTCGCACAAACGAAACATCAGATAGCTGGGCAGGAGGAAGCCTGCCCGTTACACCATTAAGAATTTCCTCATCAGTAACTACGATATCTTTTTGATATGTATATTTATTGATAACTTCGACTGCTTTCTGCTGATCAGGCGTAAGAATGCCTGAGGATTTTTTGGGAATTATTGAGACGTAATTAAATGCTGCTATCAACAAAATGCAAAAAATTATAAAAGAGTAAAAAGAAGGATATTTTTTTAGCCAAAAAGTAACCGACAAGGAAAAAAACAACACAACCGGCACAACAAATATAATCATGTGATGAGAATACAAGGGCTTATAAAAAGTGAGAAAAATAAAAATAGTACAAACCCAAACAAATATCGGTAATAAAGGAAAACGAAAACTTTCTTTTCTTACCGCAATAAAAATACCTGTAACTATTATCAATAAAAAAAATAATGCATCTTGCCCAATGTATGTAAAAAATACTAGCGGTGGCGTTTGTAAGCTTGCCGCTGCTAAACGTAAACCAACTGTATTATTAAATACATATTGAATACCAAAAGGCGCAATAAGAAACAAATAGAATATAACGGTCACAACGATAAAAATACCGGTTAATATGAACATTTTTGAACGCGTTAGCTGCCGATCTTTAATTAAAAAGAGAGAAATTGTGATAAGAGACGGAATTAAAAAAAAATCAAATTTTGTCCAAAAGACAAGATTTACAAATATGGCAGAAACAATAAACCACTTAAAACTTTTAGTGTTAAAAAAGCGCAAAAGAAAAGCTAAGCTTATTAAAGAAAAAGCGATTGCTAAGGCATCGGACTGGAAAATAAGTGTTTGGTTAAAATAATAAGGAATAAGATATAGAATTCCTAAGGTTAAAATTGCCGCCAACGGATTTTTAAGCTCCAAGCAAATCCAGACAATAGCTAACAATCCAATCAGAGACCATAAGCCGATAGTTAACCTGGCAGCCTGAAGGGATTTGCCAAAAAGAATAAATCCGGGATAAACGCTTAACAAAAATCCCGGAGGTTGAGACAAAAATGTTTCTTTGTAAGCAGAATGATTACTATTAATTAGAAGAAATGTTGTTAAATAAATCCCTTCGTCGTTATTTTTTAAAGGACTATTAATTGATTGCAATTGAGTAACCAAAATTAAACTCAAAAAGAAAACGACAATAAAAATAAATCCTATTTTTTTCATGCTCTTTATTATTAACTTTACTATTTTAGTTGATTAAATTCCAGTCTATTTTATCAAAACATTTTTACGGTAATTAAAAAGTAGTCCCCGCAAATAATACTAACTTAATCGCCTAATCCTTCGTTGACATTAAACTTTATAAGAACTAAAATGATGCCCATGTTATATCTTAGTCAAATCCTAAATAAACCCATTTTTTATAAATCCAGGTCTATTGGCAAGGTGATCGATTTAGCAATCACAGAGAAAAAAGAATTTGCCTTTGTTTCCAAAGTGCTAATTAAAAAAGCTAACAAAACTTACTCTTCCCTCAGATATAATTTACTTTAAAAACAAGCTGTGGATCGTGGAAACAAAAAAAATAACGCTTATGCCTTATGATGAAAAAGATTTTTATTTATCGGAAGACCTTCTGGATAAACAAGTTATTGACATGAATGGCAGAAAATTAGTTAGGGTAAATGATATTTTATTAAAGGAGGAGGAAAGAAGAGATGATGCAATTTAAAAACCGCTTTTATAGATTTTTGCCGCGGCTTTGGTCCCTATTGCCACATCTTATGTCATAACCGAAGCGTTTGGACTGGAATCCGGACTTAATTTTACATTTAAAGAAACTCCGGAGTTTTACAGCCTATTTACATTTTTACTTATTATTGGAACACTTCTTGTTGTACTTCCCTTTGTACCACTACTAACAATTTTATTTATAAGTCAAGCTATAAATGCCGTGCTTCTTTTACCAATATTGGTCTTTTTATTTATTTTGTCCAATGTTAAAAAGATTTTAAATGGATACACAAACGAAAAAATAATAAATATTATTGTGATACTTACATTTCTAGCAATTGCAATAAGTTCTATCGCTTATATTATTTCTTTATTCTTTTCTCACTAACTTGACATGATCTTACTGTACCTCTACTATTTTAATAGCTAATAACTTTTAATTATTTAATGAGTAAAATAAAGATTGCGTTAGTTGTTTTTATTCTTTTTTTCAGCATTATCATCAGACTGAATAATTATTCGGTATACCCGCAAAGGGGAGCGACAAGCGATGAATATACTTATTCATTTTTAGGTGTCAGCTTATTAAAACAACATATCCCTATTTCCTGGTCGACATTTTCCGAATATAAAAACAGATCTAATCTTACAATTAACAAAATATACTTTCCTATTGTTTATCCTTATTTCGATCACCCTCCGTTAAATGGACTACTGATAGGCGGATGGGCGCTTTTGTTTGGTCAGGATACATTCCAAAAAATAACTCTGGAAGTAATACGTATTATGCCAATTATTTTATCTCTTATTTCTTCTGCTTTTTTATTTTTGATAAGCTTTCGTCTTTACGGTTATAAAACGGCAATCTGGGCTCTTTTAATTTTCTCAACAGTAACTATTTTTGTTATGAACATGCGTATAGTTGTAGCAGAAAATTTGTTAACAGTTTTTTATCTTAGCTCTATTTACCTTTTTATTATATTTTCTAAAAATATAAATCTAAAAAAAATAATAATACTTGGAACATTAGCAGGACTGGCTTTGCTTACAAAAATTCTTGGCGTTACGGTATTTTTGTCTTTACTCTATTTATTTCTAAATGAAAAAATTAAACCAAAATTTACTATCGCATTATGTCTTACATTTATATTTTTTGTCTTAACTCTTTTTGCTTACGCCGCATATTTTGATTGGAGTTTATTCTGGAGAATTCAAGCCGAACAAGGAGGCAGAATGATTGGACCTCAAACATTGTCGCTTCTTATTTTCGAACCAACAATTGTAAATAAAGTTATTTATGACGGCTGGTATTTCTTGGGATTTATTGCCTTATTTTTTAGCTTTAATGATTATAAGAAAAATAAGCTAATTATTGTTCCCTCAATTATATACTTCTTGTTACTCTTAACTTCTCTGACAAAAGAAGGACATTCAGGTTGGTACTTAATACCATTATATCCATTCATGTCTGTATCAATCGCAAATCTTCTTAATGAATCTCTTAAAAAAATAAATTTTTCTTTTTTTGTCTTTCTTTTATTTATTGGAATGTGGCAAATAAAAATGCTTTACGAAAATCCTTTTGGGTTAACTTCTGTACAGTTTCGTACTTTGGTTTTTCTCTTATTTGCTCCCCTTTTGATTTCTAACTTATTTGAAAATAAAAAGTCATTTAAAATTTTAGGAAATCTCTTATTTTACATGTTTATTCTTGGCAATGTTATTATCACGCTTAACTATATTCACCCCGCTTAAATAATTTTTCTTGCTCAACCCTTACAGTTTTTTCGCTGTTCTCTTAACAGATGACTCTATATTATTTATAAATGCAATAATTTAAGGAAGGGGGTGAAGAGTACATGAATATAGTGCTATGGGTTTTGTTTGGCTTGTTAGTCGGCGTAGTTGCAAATGCAATTGACCCTGCTCCGGCAAGAGGAGGATTACTTGGAGCAATAATCTTAGGTATTGTGGGTGCGTTGATCGGAGGTTTTCTATCAAACCTTATCTTTGGAGTAGGAGTTACAGGATTTGACTTTACGTCATTTGCTATAGCTGTACTTGGAGCACTCCTTCTACTTCTTATTGGAAGATCTTTTAAAGGAGCTCCTTAGAGCAAACTTTCCATATTAAATGTTGGGTACAAAAAAGAGCAAGGAAATAAAATTTCTTTATGCTCTTTTTTGTATGACCAAATCAGGCGCTGCTGCGCTTTACAGATATAAAAAAATCTGCAATAATACGTGCGCTAAATTTTAGCTTCCGAATTATGAAAAATCTTTTAGAAAAAATTAATAACTCTGCCTTAAAATTATTGATGCCTTTAAAATCCCAGGAGATTTATAAAATAGTTGTTGAGGATGCGGTTAAGTTGGTACAGGGAGACGATGGCTTGATTTTGCTGCAAATGTCGGGATCCCTTAAAAATGTTTACGGCTCTTCTCATATGGCAGCTTTGGTAAAAGTAAGAAAAAGAGGCCATGCATATAATGTGTTTAAAAAACAAAGAGTCGATGTTATTCATCACAAAGAATTTGCAAAAGTTCACTCAGATATAGAAGCAACAGGAGTAAAATCTGTTATCCTTATTCCGCTATCTTACCAACATAAATCAACGGGAGTTTTGGCTATCAGATCCTATAAACGCGATTACTTTGTAAATAACGAACCATCTATTCTAAAACTGTTCGGATCTATGGCAAGTTTAGCAATAAAAAAGGCTCAGCTTAATAGTGAAATGGAAAAATCGCTTCAGGTTAGAGATTTATTTATATCCGTAGCCGCACATGAATTAAGAACTCCTCTTACCACAATTAACGGATATGTTCAACTTTTACACAGCAGACTTTCTATTCAAAATTCTCTGGAATCCAGATGGGTTAAACAACTATTGCTGGAAAGCAAAAGATTAAGTCAATTAATTAACGAATTGCTAGAGATAAGTCGAATAAAAGCAGGAAAACTGCAATACGTTTGGAAAGAATGCGATATAAAAGAAATTGTTAAGCGGTCTGCTGATAATTTTAAATTTAAATACGCTGATAGAAATATCATTGTTGAAGATCAATTAAATGGCGAGTCTGGTCTTATTGTTGGCGATTTTGATAAATTAACTCAGGTTGTTAATAGTGTATTGGAAAATGCTGCAAAATACTCCTCTCCTGATACGGAGATTTTAGCGGTTATAACAAGTAAATCCCGCTATTTTTGCATTTTCATTACAGATAAAGGCAAAGGTATTCCGATGCAGGAAATTACAAAAGTTTTTGAGGGTTTTTATAAAGGCGAAGACTCTTCGGAAGAAGGCATGGGACTAGGGTTATATCTGGCTAAGGATATAGTTACAAGGCATCACGGTAGAATTAAAATACATTCTGTATTAAATAAAGGGACAACGGTAGAAATCCACTTACCAAAAGCAAAAATATGAAGGATCTAGGATTTACTCCTTAATCATGTAACCGAAGCCGCGGACTGAGTGGATTAGCTTTTTTTTTGCGTTTGAGTCTACTTTTTTACGAAGATATCCCATGTAAACATCTACTACTCTGGTTTCTATATCTGGAGAATAAAGCCAAATTCTGTTTAAAATCATTTCTCTTGTAAGAATTCTACCGGTATTGTTCATTAAATATTGTAGCAGTTGAAATTCTTTTGGCGTCAATTGAATAAGCTTGGGTCCTCTTTTAACCTCGAGTGTTTTTGGATCCAGCTCTAAATCTGCTACTTTTAGTTTTTGGTTTGTCCCGTTATGACCCCGAAGCCTAGCTTTTACTCTGGCTAAAAATTCGTCTGCAACAAATGGTTTTGTCATGTAATCATCGGCGCCCAAATCAAGCCCGTGAACAATATCTGCCACAGCATCTTTTGCAGTAAGAATAATAACCGGCAATTCAGGATAATTTTTTCTAATTTCCAAACAGACTGTTTCTCCGCTTACATTTGGCAAACCTAAATCTAAAATTACTAAATCCGGTTCTGATTTCTTAAGAAGACCTAACCCTACTACTCCATCTGATGCAGCCTGAACAGAATAACCGTTGTCCAAAAGAAGTTCTTTTAGATATTTTTGTAGACCCGTATCATCTTCTATAACCAGTATTGTGCTAACCATCGAAAGTATTATATCAAATAATACAAGAAATACAATTCTTCAGATTCTTCTTTCCAGATCCTTACATATTTTTTCACTATCTCTTAACTTCCAGGAATAGTATTGATAAGTAAAGTAAGATATTCATTCATGAGCAAATTACATTATAAGCAGTTTTTACAATTATTAAAAGGGGGTGAAAAAATTTATGGCATATAAGCACACTAACACAAGAGGCGCTACTTACTATTTACATAAAAGAGAAGTAACGCTTCAGGGAAGTGGCCGAAAACAAACAATTTATTATTTTGCAAGAGAAGTAGGCGACAATGCAATTAATGATATTCCGTCCGGATTTACGGTCGTAGAGAGTAAAAGATCGGGTCTTCCTGTATTAAAAAAGGCTTAAATTCAGATTTTATAAAGAATTAGAAGAATAATTTAAGTATTCAGAAAGTTTGCGTTTTGTAATTTGTTTAATCTTATTCTTATTTTTGGCGGACTTAATATATCTCTTTAAGATTTCATAATGATCAACATCAAACTTAGATGAATATTCAATAAATTTTTCTACCTCGAGTTCGTCTGTAATAATACTGCCGATAACACACCATTTGTCAATAAAAAAAGTCTCTTTTTTATCCTCTGGAGAATTCGATTCCTCTATTAATATTGGTCCGCTAAACGGCCATTTTTTAATTTTTGCCTGTGAAAAAGCCATGATAAACCTTGAGTTATATGCAAGCGGATTTTCTTCTCCTAAACAAGCGCCATTACATCTTCCTAATCTATACGAAAAACATGCTGTTGTAGTATTTTCTAAATTCAGAATTTTCTTACATAGTGAATATTTATCCGAAATATAAGTAAGAAAATTTTTCGCTTGCTTAACTGATTTATATACTCCATAAATAGTCTCTATATCAATATCATTAATGTTTTCAACTATTTCCAGCGACACCGTCTTATATCTATTTAGGTTGTCTTTGCTTTTTAAAACCACCAAGTTCTTTCGGATTCTTAATTTTCTATTGTACAATGGAAGCAATTGTTTAATAAGTTGCGCTTCTTTAAAGAGAGCTCCCAACTCTCCGCAAGTAGTAATAGTTTTAATACTTTCAATTTGTTGACTTATTTTCATTTCAATTGACGAAGCGTGATCTCTGGAAAAATGGGATAAAATTCTTTGTCTAATGTTAATACTTTTTCCAATATACAGCGGTATACCAGAAGATCCGTAAAATATATAAACACCAAATGACTGCGGAAGCTTATCGAGTTCTCTAAATGGTAATTTAATCGGCAAAGAAGGTCTTTTCATTATCGCAGAAAATGCATTGTCTAAAGTTTCTTTAGAAAAATTTTTATTTATCATCTGAAAAAATTCCCAAAGCACTTTTGCATCATCAAAAGCCCTATGCCGCCTTTTACAAATAATCTTAAACCTTTCTATTAAAGAATCCAGATTGTGATGTTTATAACTCGGATAAAGATATTGCGAAAGCTTTATTGTACAAAAATGTTGGGGAGAAAAAGAAACGTTTAACCGTTTTAACTCATTTTTTAGAAAACCGTAATCAAAGCGAACATTATGAGAAGCAAAAACATAGTCTTGCAACATCTCTAAAATTTCATCTTTAACCTGACGGAAAGTTGGAGCATTTTCTAGCTCCTCCCTTGAAATTCCTGTAATATTTTGTATATCTGGGCGAAGATATTCTTGAGGATTAATTAAAGTGTGGTACGTGTTAATTAGCTTGTTATTAACAATTCTTATAATTCCTATTTCTATAACCCGATCGAATTTTAACCGGAGGCCTGTTGTTTCAATGTCAACAAATGCAATTTTTTCGGGTAGCATAATGTAAGAAAAGATACTAACAAATTATTGCTCAATTTTCAATACCTTATCTTATATTTCTTACACTTTCCTTACATCTTTATAGTTGTTTTTTTAATAAAAACTTGACATACTAAAGGTTTTTTGTTAAAATTCCCCACTGCAAACTCAAAAATATTTTTTAATTTAGTAATCTCTCCAAAATTTGAGTTGCACGATATTATAAATATTCACTGCCCACTTCTTGCAGAAATTTAAAAAAGAAGCATATTTAAATGTATTTTTTTTCCAATAGTTCAAACGCAAAATCAATTGAAGCAAAGACAAAATTTTACACCAAAGGAATAATAATTGACATAGCATGTATTGTTTTGATTATTATGCATGGATTAATAGTTAATCACAAAATTATTTCTCCGATTATATCTCCCCTAAGCTTAAGATCAGATTTCTTTTCATCAACGTCAATAACTCTTCCAACAGGAAAAATCGTACCCATACCAGACATCAAAGGCTTGTCAACTAAAGATATGCTATATAAAGACTATGTCGTAAAACAAGCAAATATATTTATGGCGTTGCCGCCTGATTCCCCAGAAAGAGTAAAAAAGGAAGTTAATATGCTACGCGTCTTAACGCAAAATAATGCATCTGCTGCCGATGTGCTCTTTGCATCCGAAGCTACTGTTACAAAACCAGCAAGGGCCTGGGCAATGGAATATCTATGGCAAATAAGACAAGAGGGCAGATTAACGCAGTTTAATATATATCCCCTAAATGAAAAAGCGGTTCTATGGGCAAAATCCCACAATATTGACCCTAGAATACTTGCAATCGCAACAGATACTTATGGTCCAACATTAAGACTTCTTGGTACGCAACCGCGTCTCTTTTTTGAAGCTGCAGAATATAGCAAAATAAATGAAAGCAATGTGTCAAATTATGTCCCTAATCCTGCTGTAGTCGCGCAACTTCAGATGACGGAAACGGGGTGGCAGTTTAACAGTATGCTTCAAGAGCTTGATGACATAAACACTCCGTGGGGATTCCAAAACAGCACAAAAGAAGATAGAGCGTTTATTAATATTGGCAGCGTTACCGCGTGGGATGCATTAAATCTAAATACAGATTGGTTTCCTTCCGGACAAGAAGATCTTCTGTGGATAGCGCAAAACCTAGAACATAATACAGGATTACCTTACATTAAAAACGTAGAAATGTTACCCGGATCACTAAGAGGATCTGGAGACGGAAGCGGCGGCGCAATTGGCCCGCAATTCATGCCATTAAATGCCAGGCTTTTTATGACTTGGTACGAAAAAGCAAATCAAAAAAATGGTAATCAACTACCATCGCCTAATCCTTTTAACCCATGGACAGGAACAATGCTTACATATTTATACCTTTCAAGCGAATTTTATCACCGACAATTAAATATTAATGACGTAACAGCTGTGGTAAGACCTGGCTATGCTCTACCTGAAGACAACGGTTCAACAATAGCATATGATTCAAACACAGACCCGAGAATGAAAGCACTACTTAAGTGGAACCCTATATACTGGGAGGCAAAAGCTGCTGTTGTTGCAGGAGAAGAATATCAACCAATCTGGCACGCTCAAAATATGTATTCTTTTACTTCAAAACAAAAATATTTAATTAATATGTAAGTTATGAGTAAATTAGAGTTTGAATTTTCTATTAATTCTAAAAGAAACATTTCGGGATGGAAAATATTTCTAATAAGCTTAATCTCTGTATTTATTATAGTGACTCTTCAATATCTTGGAATAAAGCCTATGAATATTATTAGTCCATTACCTATAAAAGCTGACATTCTTGACAGCCTCCGCCCTAAATTAGAGCAAAAACAAAATAATTATAGACTTAAAAAACAAACGGGATTAGTAGAGCAATCTTTTGCCGCTTCCGATTTTGACAATGCATCTTCTTATGTTGTTGTTGATTACGATTCCGGCAATATTTTATTTGACAAATCTCCGTCTACAAAACTATCTATAGCTTCTCTTACAAAATTAATGACTGCTGTTGTTGCTCTTGATTTAGCCTCACCCAATAATAGTTTTACAGTAATACCAAGAGCAACAAATATTCAACCAACTATTATTGGAGTTAAACAAGGAGAAGTATTTACCCTGGAAGAACTTTTAAATGCTGCCCTACTTACATCTGCTAATGACGCATCTGAAGTTATAAGAGGAGGTATAGATCAAAAATATGGAGATGGTACTTTTGTAAAAGCTATGAATGCTAAAGCAACATATATAGGACTGCAAAATACTCATTTTACAAATCCTCAGGGATTTGACATTGGAGATAATTACAGTAGCGCCGAGGACCTTGCAATTCTTTCTCATTATGCTTTAACCAATTATCCTCTTATTGCTCAAATAGTTAAAAAAGATTTCGCCAGCCTGGACCAAACACAAAGTCATAGACAATTTAATCTTCCTAATTGGAACGGTTTGCTTAATGTATATCCCGGCACTTTAGGATTAAAAATCGGTAATACCGACCTTGCAGGGAATACATCCATTGTGCTTTCCCAAAGAGAAGGAAAAAAAATATTAGCAGTACTCTTGGGCGCTTCGTCTATTTTAAATAGAGATTTATGGGCGTCCGAACTTCTTGATGCAGGTTTTGAAAAAAGCCTAGGGCTACCGGCAATTGAAGTATCGGAGTATCAGCTAAGACAAAAATATCTCCAATGGAACTCCCAAATATGAAAAACCTATTTAATAACTATAATTTTTTAAAATCTAATAAAGTGATTTTTTTAGTGATCATTGCTGTCTGTTTTGCATTTATAGGAGTTTATAATAAAAATATTTTTCTTCCGATATTTCTTAAAAATAAAACTTCTTTTCAAAAAGTAAAGACATCTGCAGGGCTAGTTTCTGTATTAGCTTCTCCTACCTCTTCGCCTATTCCAACAAATGTTCCTACAAATTCTCCTACGCCAACTTCTACTCCCACACCCTTACCAACCCTTATACCTACAAAACCTCCATCAACAAATAATGTGCCACCTGCCGCAGGCTACAGCAGACAAACTGTACAAACTGATACCGGCGCATTTATAGTTGATATTATTTCTGCTGATTTAAACTCTACCCGCGTAATTGTAGACACAGCATCCGATTCTGACTGTTTAAATAACTGCCCAACGCTTTCTCTTTCTACATACGCAGGCAGAAACAGTGCGTTCGCCGGTATAAATGGCTCTTTCTTCTGCCCGACCGAATATCCTGATTGCGCCGGTAAAACAAATTCTTTTGACACTCTTCTTATGAATAAAAATAAAGTCTATTTCAATTCTGCAAACAATGTTTACAGCACAGTGCCGGCAGCAATTTTTAAAGATAATTGGGCCCGTTTTGTTGAAAAATCTCTTGAATGGGGAAGAGACACAAGCGTAGATAGCGTTATTGCAATGCAACCGCTGCTTGTTTTTAATAACCAAATAGTTTACAACGGAGGCGACAATGGGAAATTTAACAGTAAAGGCCTTCGCAGCTTTATAGGCGCTACGGGAAACACTGTTTATATTGGCATTATATCCAATGCAACCATGAATGATTCTGCCCGAGTCCTACATGCGCTAAGCATAACTAATGCGCTTAATCTTGATGAAGGCGGATCAACAGCTTTGTGGTATGGCGGAAATTATATCTTTGGACCAGGAAGAAATATTCCAAACGCCGTACTTTTTGTCAGAAAATAAAAGAAGGAGGTGAATAAATTATGGTAAAAGAATTTGTTCGCAAAATTCTAGAAATATTCGGAGTAAAAAAACCAACCTACGCAAAAGTAAGAGCATAATTAAAGTAATTGATAATGTAAGAAACCTCTGTCTTACATATTTTTAGCATCAATCTTACACTGTATAGCTTAAATCTACTTTACAATTAAGCTCTTATGTCAATGTTCTTACATATTCTAATAAAAAACAAAAAGGAGCTTATACTTGCCTCTTTTGCAATGTTCCTTTTTTTGCTTTTTATTCCGGTATTTACTTATGCCTACTTTGCAAAAGACTTAACAACTAAAGATATTATTATGAACAGAAATGATACAGGTGTAACTATATTGGATCAAAATGACCGACCATTTTTTACTTTTTATCAAGCAAAAAATAAAGAGTTTGTTCCGCTTAATGATATTCCAAAATACACGCAAGAAACAGTGATCTCAACTGAAGATCGCGATTTTTATTTTCACCCCGGCTTTTCTATTAGAGGAATAATCCGTTCATTTATTGAAAACATAAGACAAAGAAGTATTGTGTATGGAGGATCAACAATAACACAACAATTAGTAAAAAATGTTTTACTTAATCCCAGCAAGAGCTTTTTAAGAAAATATCAAGAAATTGTTCTTGCCCAAGAAATTGAACGCCGCTATAAAAAAAATGAAATCTTAGAAATGTATTTAAACTCCGTATACTTTGGAGAAGGAGCTTTTGGGATAGAAGACGCAGCTCAAGTTTATTTTGGAAAAAAAGCAAAAGATTTAACGCTTGCGCAGTCCAGCCTTCTTGCCGGTTTACTTCCGGCTCCCTCATATTTATCTCCTTTGTCTGGAAATAGAGCAGAAGCAATAAACAGACAAAAAATTGTTTTGGAAAAAATGCTTGAACAAAAATATATAACAAAAGATCAAAAATATAAGGCAGAAAACGAAAAATTAGTTTTTCGCTCACCAAAAGAAGGAATTAATGAATTTGCTCCCCATTTTGCCCTAATGGTTAAAGACGAACTCGTAAATAAATTCGGTGAGGAATATATTTCCAGATCCGGTTTTAGGATAAAAACAAGTCTCAATCTAGACTGGCAGGAATATGCAGAAAAAGTGGTAAGTGATCAAGTAGATAAACTTGCGCCTAACAGAGTAACAAATGGAGCAGCTGTTGTAATGGATCCAAAAACAGGAGAAATTAAAGCACTTGTTGGGAGTAAAAACTGGCATGACAGTAAATTTGGTAAAGTTAACATAGCAATATCTTTAAGACAACCTGGGTCCGCATTTAAACCTATTGTCTATGCTTCGGCATTCGAAAGACATCTTATTACTCCCGCAACCATTCTAAAAGATCAACCTATAACCTATCCGGGAAATTACAGCCCAAAAAACTTTGACCGAAAATTCAGGGGACAAGTTACCGTAAGACGTGCCCTTGCAAACTCTTTAAACGTTCCGTCTGTTCAGATCATGTCAAAAGTTGACATACCAGACGCTATAGAAATGGCTACAAGATTAGGCATTACAACTTTAGATGACCCATCCAATTATGGCTTATCACTTGTTTTAGGAGCAGCCGAAGTAAAACCTTTAGAACTAACTAATGTTTACGGCACGTTTGCAAATCAAGGCATAAAAAATACGCCAACTGCAATACTAGAAATACAAGATAAGCGTGGCCAGATTGTGTATAAATATCATCCTCAGAATAAAGAGGTCCTGGACCCAAAATATTCATTTTTAATATCTTCAATTCTTTCTGATAACAAAGCAAGAGCTGAGGAATTTGGAAATCTCCTGGACATATCAAAACCGGCTGCAGTTAAAACAGGAACTAGCGAAGATTTTAGAGATTCATGGACCGTTGGCTATACTCCATCTTTAGTAATTGGTGCTTGGGTTGGAAATAACGATAATTCCCCTATGGATAATATCGCTGGCTCCCTAGGCGCTGCTCCAATTTGGAAAGATTTGATGGAAAGATTTTTATCCGATAAACCAATTGAAAATTTTGTGAAACCTCCTGGTATAATTGCTATCCCGTATGTGTGTGTACCTTTTAAAATATCAACACCGTCTTCATCTATGGAGTTTTTTGTAAAAGGGACTGAGCCTAATAAAGACTGTACTTTGCAAAGCCCAACTATTGTTCGACCAACCACATCAACTAATCCTGTATCGGCTACACCTCTACCCACTGTGTCACCAATTCCATCCTCGCCTACTGTTGCACCTTCTCTGTCCCCAACCCACCCTATTCCAACTCATACGTTCGTCCCGTCGAATACACATATTCGCAGCAATACTCACAGAAACAAACGCAGCTTTAAATTAGATTCTTTTCTTACGGAATTCTTACCATTTTTTAAAGTTACTCTTACAGCTCAAGAACACAATGATTATAAGAATTATATGGAAAAAATATTAACATCGACTAATATTTATGAATCAATTAAAAAAAGCTCTAATCTACAGATATAACCCAATAAATAAAAATCCTAAAAGATCACCCCAAAACAACGGTTACCATAAACACAAAGATAAATTAAACCACGACAACCTAGAAAACCTAAAAAAAGAAGTTAAAAAGTTAAAAAAAACCGTTAGATCTCTTGAAGATAGCCAAAGAAACTACAAAAAAATTTTTGAAAATAGCCCAACGGGTGTTTACAGAACTTCACCTGATGGAAAAATCCTTATGGCAAATACCGCTATTATTAAAATGTTTGGATATCTGCCATCCAAAAAATTATCAGATTATAACTTAGAAGAAAATTGGCATAGTTCTTTTCCACGCAGCAAATTTAAAAAAATCATTGCTGAAAAAGATGAAATAAAAGGTCTTGAATATGCATGGGAAAAACAGGACAACACTATAATTTTTTTGCGCGAGAATGCAAGAACGGCAAGAGATAAAAACGGAAATATTCTATATTATGAAGGGACAATTGAAGATATTACAAAACAAAAACTCGCAGAAGAACAATTAGAAAAAAGCGAAAAACGTTTTCGCGCACTTATCGAAAAAACTTCAGACGCAATTACGCTCATAGATGCAAAGGGAAAAAATTTATACGCTAGTCCGTCAACCAGCCGTATTTTAGGATACACTCCAGAAGAGTTTCTTAGGCAAAAACCTTTTTCTCTAGTCCATCCTGACAATCAAAAATTTATAGACAATTTATTATCGGAATTGATAAAAACTCCAAACAAAAGCATGTCCGGACAATACCGCCTAAAGCATAAAAATGGCTCGTGGCGATGGGTGGAATTTGTTGCAACTAATTTATTGGGGGAACCAAGCGTAAAAGCAATTGTAATCAATTACTACGACATTACAGAACGCAAAAATTTAGAAAAAAGGAAAGATGAATTCTTAAGCATTGCAAGTCATGAATTAAAAACCCCCTTAACAAGCATAAAAGCTTTTGCTCAAGTCTTACAAAAACATTTTGAAAAACTTGGAGATAAAAAATCTGCTCAATATCTTGTTAAAATGGACGCGCAACTTACTAAGCTTACAGAGCTTATCCATGACTTACTAGATGTTAGTAGAATTCAAGACGGAAAGTTAATTTTTAAAATAATCAATTTCAACTTAGATGAGTTAATAAACGAAATAATAGAAGAAATGCAACGTACAACAATTCAACATCATATAATTAAAAAAGGGAAAATAACAAAAAATATTTTTGCAGACAGGGAACGCGTAGGACAGGTAATTATAAATTTATTATCAAATGCAATAAAGTATTCTCCTAACTCAGCTACTATTATTGTTAATATCTCTGAGGATAAACAAAACGTTACCATAAGTGTACAGGATTTTGGAATAGGTATTTCTAAAGAAAATCAAAAAAAAGTTTTTGAAAGATTCTTTAGAGTAGAGACCCCATACGGAGAAATGTTTCCAGGTCTTGGAGTTGGCTTATATATTTCAGCTCAAATAATTAAACGGCACAAAGGAAAAATTTGGGTAAAAAGTAAAAAAAGAAAAGGTTCCACCTTTTATTTTAAATTACCAATTTCATTAAAAAATGATAATATAGATAATAATGAATAAAAAAATACTAGTTGTTGATGATGATCTTGCTATATTAGAGGTTATTAAACTTATATTAGAAGAACAGGGTTATAAAGTTATCGTTACCAGTGATGGAGGAAAAGTTCAGCAGAAAATAAACGAAGATTTCCCCGATTTAATTCTACTTGATTTTTGGTTATCCGGACAAGACGGACGTAAGATTGCAAAATATCTAAAGACCCAAGAAACTACCAGAAATATTCCTATCGTTATGATATCGGCAAATCATGAACCGGAAAAAATAGCAAGAGACGTCGACGCGAATGATTTTTTAGCAAAACCTTTTGATATTGATGATTTAGTAATGATAGTAAAAAAATATACGGAATAAATTCAGCCTTTTTTAACCTACGCACCCAGAGCTACCCAAAAAACTTTACAATATAGGGAATAAAAACAAGAACACCGACAATTACTGATCCTATTACTGTTAATAATACCATTCCTGCTGCCACATCCTTAGCAATCTTTGCTTGTTTTCTATGATCAATTGAGATTAGATCAACCATTTGCTCAATAGCGCTATTGATCATTTCTGCACAAATTACTAAAAGTATTACTACACCAAGAATTCCTTTTTCAAAAGAACTAACACGAAAAATAATACTTGCAATCATAACAATAACCGCAACTGCAGTATGTATACGAAGATTTTGATCATGGGTATAAACATATATAACTCCTTCTATGGCAAAACTAAAAGACTGAATTAATCTTTGAATATTTACCATACTTATTTTATTAATAACATTTTTACTCCTATTAAAAAGGTTGATAACGTAATAATTATACCAAGTAACCCTCCGCACACAACCTCTGAAATTGTATGTTTTTTTAAATATAATCTTGCCCAAGAAATAAGTATAATTAACCAAAGCAATAAAAACATTTCTCGTCCGTATAAAATGTTCATAGAGATTACAAATGCAGAAGACACGGCAACATGAACACTCGCCTTAATATAACGGTTAACTCCCGCAAAAACTATAATACCAAAAATTATGCCAAGTGAAATAATAGACAGAGGAAAAAATACCCCTTTAAGCATTAGAGACGCTATTAAATATGTAATTGTTAAAGCAAACAAAATGATATAAAACTTAAGTCTTTGTTCTTTTTTTGTTATATCAAAATCAGAAAAATCTCCTTCTATTGTTTCAAATAAAATTATCATTACCCCAAAAATTATAAAGACAGATGAAAACAACACCCATTTCATTGCATATAAACTACTATCCGTTTGTTTGTATATAACAAAAAAAGGCATTATGAGAAAAAACAAAACAGGATGGAAAAGAAATGAAAAAAATCTTGCAAATAATTTCATGCGTTTAATTTTTAAGCCTTTCCAATGTTTTTTCTTTTCCTAATATCTCTAATGTTTGCGGCAATGGTAAACCGCTGGTTTTACCGGTAAATATTTTATAAAAAATAGACATTTTTACTTTTTCACTTCCCATAAATTTTTTAAATACCGAAAATATTGCTTCGTTACTCCACTTATCTAGAATCGATAACTCTCGATAAAGTCTCTCTGCAATTTCTTTTTCTTCTTTGGTAAGACTAATATGCTGATCCTCCAAAAATGGAAAAGCAAGATCATAAAAGTCATTTAGGGTTGTTATTCTTGTTTGAGCAAGTGGTACTAATTTTTGTATTAACGACTCATCAAGATAATTTTTTTTAATATTTAATATTTGATATTTGATATTTGATATTAATTCATCAGGCTTAGCTTGACGAATATATACTCCATTCATCCATTCTAACTTTTTAACATCAAAAATTGGGCTTGCAGTATTTACATCTTTAAGATCAAATAATTTTATCATTTCTTCAATTGATATAATTTCTCTATTCCCCCCCGGATTCCATCCCAAAAGTACCATAAAGTTAAGCAACGCTTCCTTAAGATAACCTTCATCTCTATAATCAAGCACCGATTTTGCACCGTGTCTTTTTGATAATTTTGTCTTATCCGGACCTAAAATAACAGGAAGATGAACAAATGTGGGAAGTTGCCAACCGAACGCGTTGTAAAGTTGAATATGTTTTGGAGTTGAAGAAATAAATTCTTCTCCTCTTATCGCGTGGGAAATTTGCATAAGGTGATCATCTATAACATTTGCAAAATTGTAAGTTGGATAACCATCAGATTTAATAATAACGAAATCTTCCTGCATACTATTGTCAAAAATAATTTCCTTTTTACCAATTTCATCAACCCAAGCAGTCCTACCTATCTTTGGCATTCTAAATCTAAATGCGCCCGAATCTTCGTAAGCAAAATTTTTATCGACCAGCTCACGCAGGTGTTTTTTATAAATTTCTAAACGATCTGACTGTTTATATTCTTCATCCCAATTAAGACCAAGCCATCTTAATATCTCATATATGGCCTTCTCGCTTTCCGGCACTAATCTTACTCTGTCGGTATCTTCTATACGAAGAATAAATTTCCCGCTGTTTGCTTTTGCAAAAAGGAAATTATAAAGAGCAGTTCTTGTATTGCCTATGTGCGGAATTCCTGTTGGGCTTGGCGCAATTCTTACTCTAACCATACTCCTTGCATTGTACCCCAAACTTTTTCTATACTCAAGACATGCCAACTCTTCATAAAGTAAAAGAGGGTATAAAAACGTCTTTAAAATTTGGCGTATATTCTTTAATAATTCTTTCTATTTTTCTGGTATTGATTAATATTGGCAAAAATCTTAAAGAACGTTTTTTCCCCACGCCTCCCCCACTGCCAACTGTCTCTTTTGGAAAAATTCCTCCAAATAATTTTCCTAAAAACGCAACAGATAAAAATTTAACTTATACATTAAACACAGTTTCCGGAACACTACCAACTTTTTCTGATAAAGCAAAGGTTTATAAGATTTTCCAACCGGAACCCACTCTTCTATCGCTTAAAAGGGCTCAGGAAAGTGTAGGAAAAATTAGTTTTACTTCACAACCTATAGCTCTTTCAGAAAGTATCTACCAATGGACAAATAATGATAATCTCTCTAGAAAAATTATCTTCAACATTACTTCTTTAAATTTTAATTTATCTACAAATTTTCTTTTAACTAATCAAAATCTTTTAACTAATAAATATTTGGACGGAGCTGGTGCAAAAGATAAAGCGCAATCTTTTTTTTCCACCATGGATTCTTTTCCTGATGATATTGACTTAGCACAAACAAGAACATCTTTATTTGCGGTTGAAAACGGCGAACTTGTACCCGCCACGAGTTTATCCAATGCGACAATAGTCCGTGTTGATTTTTTTCAAAAAGATTTAGACAACATTCCCATTTTTTATCCCAACCCCTCTTTCTCTCTAATTCATGCTCTTCTAACCGGATCTGAACCGCAAGGACAAATTATAGAGGCGAGTTTTTTTCATCATAACATAAGCAATAAAACAGCAACTTATCCTATAAAAACAGCAAATGAAGCTTTTTCGCAATTAAAAAAAGGCAATGCCTACATTGCTTCCTATAATGGCCCATCTAATGAAGCGGTAATTAAAAATGTTTTCTTGGGTTACTACTTAAACGATAAGGAACAAGATTATTTAACACCGATTATCATTTTTCGAGGAGATTATAATTTTTTTGCTTATGTTGAGGCAATAAAAGATGATTGGATAGCTAAATAAAACTTATTTTGCTTGATTAGAAAATAAAGAACTTGCATTTACATAAGTTATTTTACCGCTAATAAGAGATAATAATTTTTCTGTATCATCAAACCTATCCTGACTTTTCATAACAACGATAATAAACAAGTGGCCATTTTCCATTTTTGCCGTTGTCAAAACTCCACCGGCTTCATCTGTAAATCCTGTTTTTATGCCTCTTACTCCGTCTATTCCTAATAGTTTATTTAAATTGTGAATTTCATATAGTTTTGTACCTTCTATATTAGAAATTACCGCTCGTTGAGTTGCGACAACCTTAGCTAATACCAGGTTTTTCATTACAATTGAAGAAAGTCTTGCTAAATCAAGTACTGTTGTGTAGTCTCCTTCATCTTCCAGTCCCGCAGAATCGGAAAAATGAGTATGAATTAAATTAAAAGCCTGTGCTTTATCATTCATCTTTTCAATAAATGCAGATTCTCCTCCTGGGTAATTTTGCGCTATAGCAATTGCAGCATCATTGCCGGAAGGCAAAAGCATTGCGTATAGTAAATCTTTAAATGAAAGCTTTTCTCCTTTTTTAAATCCTACAACAGCACCTTTAACGTTACCAGTCTTAATTGTTAAAATGTCATTCATGTTATAAAAATCTAGCGCTGTTAAAGCTGTCATAATTTTTGTTGTCGAAGCCATAGAAAAACGAAGGTATGCATTTTTTGAAAATAAAACAACTTTCGACTGATCGTCCATAATAACTGCTGCTTTAGCAGAAATATCCGGTTCTGATTTGCTTATTGAAAAATTGTTTGAACTCTTTACTCCAAGAACATCCCCCGATTTTACAGGATATGGAGCAAATACCAAATTAGTAAAAGAGGGGTTAGATAACTTATTATTTTCTATTTGCTTTTTTAAGGTTGTGTTTACTAAAATGAGATTAGCCAACAAGAAAAACAACGCTAATGGGGGTAGATAAAGATAATACTTTTTAAAATCTCTGGCATGAAAATCATTTAAAAATTTTTTGCACAGTAAGAAATTTTTCTTAAGCTTTTTTATTAAGAGTAGATAATCTTTCATCGACTCGCTCCATATCTCTTGGAAACAACGAAGCTTCACGAATATTAGGCAGATCCAAAATATGCATTGTTATACGCTCCAGTCCGAAAGAAAAACCTCCTTCAGGCGGCATACCATATTTAAACGCCATTAAATACATGGCAAAATCTTTAGGGTTCATGCCCCTGTCTCTTATCGCCTCGACTAACTGATTATAATCATTTATTCTCTGACTGCCACTTAAAATCTCAACGCCCCTGAATAATAAATCGTAACTTAAAGAATATTCCGGATTTTTTGGATCAGGCATTGTATAAAACGCGCGTTTTTTTGTGGGAAAATGGGTAATTGTTACAAAATCTGTATTATGCTTTTCTTTTGCCCATTTACAAATATCAATTTCATCCTGAGGCATTAAGTCTTTTTCTTTTCGGTTATCTCTACCAAACTGCTTATAAATAATTTCTTGCGCTTCGCGTAAAGCTAACCTTGGGATTTTTCCAGAAGCTACTTTTTCTAATTTAAATTCAGAAAATATATCAGCGCATTCTTTTTCTACATGTTTAAGCATATCAACAGCTACTTTTTCTAGCAAATCTAACAACTCCCCAAAACCAACAAAGCCAAATTCACAATCCAGTTGCGTTGTCTCGGATTTGTTTGTAAAGCTGCGGGCTTTGGGTTAAAAAAGCTTTGTAGTCATAATAATCAACTCTAAATACTTCGCTTCCTCCCTCTGTAGAAGATGCTGCAATGGTAGGTACAAAAATTTCTGTGCAATCTAAGCTCTTTGCAGCTTTTCTAAATCCTTCTAAAACTTCTGCCTGAACTTTAAAAATTGCTTTTATTTTAGGATGGCGAAGAGTTAAAGATCTGTAATCAAGAAGCGTTGGCAATTGTAACTCCAAATCTTTTCCTCCCATATCAAAAGGCAGCGCTTCTGCTTTTGAAAGTACATTTACACTGGTTGCCTCAATTTCGATAGTGCCAGTTACGTTTGAAGGATTAATGTATCGTTCTTCCCTTTTTTTAACTTTTCCGCTAACTTCTACCACGTCTTGTTGTCCTAAAGCAGCAATGGTACTTGCTAATGCCTCTGTTGTTCCGACTACTTGAATAAACTCCAGACGGTCTCTTAAATCAAAAAAAGCTATCTTACCGTGGCTGCGCACAGTCTGTATCCATCCATAAAGTTTTACCTCTTGACTAACCTTTTGCAAACACTCAACAGTAAGGGTTCTTTTTGAAAATTCGTCCATATATCTGGTAAAATATCTTTATACATAATACATTGATTTTACTGTCTTGACAAGCACTTCTTTGGGTGTTATAGTCAAGCTGAAATGAATTTAGCGCTTATTATTAAAATGCACGTTATTTTCCTCCCCTTTACCTAAGGAGGGAGATTTTGTGCTGTTTTAAGAATACCAAATCTCCCCCAATAAAGGGGGATTTTAAGTGCGAAATAAACGTTCTTAATCTCCCAACAATTTTTGAAGGGAGATTTTTAATGAAAATATGAGAGAGTATCCAATTCCACCAGGATTATCAAGAGAACACAGAAGAGCACTTAGAACTTGTATCAAGACACAACGAATTTTTGATGAGCTGGTTGACGCTGCTCAAAATAGCGCACCAGGAACACTTATAAAGTATTCTAATGGACACGAATCTATTGTTACTGTCGATAAAGATGGTGTTCCTGGTTTACTAGATGATTATATAGCAGGCTTAGTACATTCAGGTGTAAACCGAAGAAATGCCAGAAGAGAAGCAAATTCTTTAGAAAAAAGATTTTTTAGCGGGACACCTGATGAACAACAGGTAGTTTTTGTAACATTAAGAGGCGCTGTAGATGGACTAAATGGGATACCTGATCCAATTAGACGAAAGACGTAATCCCTACATGTATAAGAAATAAGCAATACACCTGGGAAGTGGATTAGCTTGACACCTAGGGTTTTATGTCTCTTATCTTTAGCTGCAATTTTTGACTTCCATTCCATTTATTTAAGTCAATTGTATAAGCAATATCAACGCTATCGCCAACATGAAACTCGCTTGCCCTGTCACCCATCCCAAATGCAATCGCCTCAATTCTGAATTCTGAGTTCTTAATTTTGAATTTTAATTTTAGGTGTTTGTTTTCTCTCCCAACAAATCTCATGTCTTCTATAACTACATTTCTGCTTACAAATGTTGGCTCCGGATTTGCCATACCAAATGGCGCCAGTTTTTGAACTGTATTATAAAGCTCTGTATCAACATAAAATAAAGGGATTTCCATATCTATTCGCAACAATCGGGTAAGCATATTCTCATCTATCAATTTATGGGCTTTTTTCTCAAGCATCTCTTTAAGAAGTATTAATTTTACGGTTTCTACTGTAAAACCTGCAGCCATTGGATGACCGCCTGCATCAACTAGCAACTCCGATGCTCCTCTTATAAATTCGATCATATTAAAACCAGAAACCGATCTTGCCGATGCTTTACTGTATTTTTCGCCTATCGATAAAACTATTGCCGGTCTGTAAAACTCTTCCACTAACTTTCCTGCAACCAGCCCAATTACTCCCTGCTGATAACTTTCGTGCGCCACAAAAAGTAATTTTTTAATTTTTTCTTTCTGATTTTTTATTCCGTCTATTGCGTGAGAAACAGTTTCTCCTGTTACCCTTTGCCTTTCTTTATTAGTAGAACCAAGTTTGGAAGCAAGATTGCGGGCCCTGTCGGCGTTTTTTGTACATAAAAGCCGTAAGCTATCCATTGCATATTCAAGTCTCCCCATCGCATTAAGCCTGGGCGCAATAATATGACCGATTTCGTATGTTCTTATTTCCTTTAGGTTTATAACCGCTTCTTTAAAAAGTTCCAAAAGCCCAACCCTTTTTGTTTTTTGCAACTTTTCCAAACCAAATTTTACAAGCGTTCTGTTGGCTCCGATTAAAGGAACCAAATCGGCAACAGTAGCAAGCGCCACTAATTCTAAATGTGTGTCTCCCTTTTCCATTTTTAACTTTTCACTTTGAACTTTGAACTCTTGCGATAACAAGTATGCTACTCCCGTGCCGCATAACTTTGTCGTATGAACAATTGCATATGCGTTTGGCATTTTTTTTGACGGAACGTGATGGTCGGTAATTATTACATCAATATTATTTTTGTTAGCAAAATCAACTGCCTCATTTGCCACAATTCCATTGTCTACAGTAATTATTAGTGCAATTTTTGCTATTTGATTTTTGATATTTGATATCCCTGTCAATGAAAGACCGTATCCTTCATCAATTCTGTGAGGAATATAAGGTGTAACTTTTGCGCCCATCGCATGAAGCGTTTCCCACAAAATTGCAGTTCCGCAAATTCCGTCAACGTCGTAGTCACCAAAAACAACAATTTGTTCTTTATCTTCAATTGCTTTTTTAATTCTCTTAATAGCTTTTTGCAATTGCTTTTTATTAATACCAACGCTATCGGTAGTTACGTTTTCGAGTTTTGGATTAAGAAACTTATCTATTTCTTTTTTTGTTTTTATCCCCCGATTTTGAAACAATAGTCTTACTAGTTCTTCAACTTTGAACTTTGAACTCTTGTCTCCTCGAGTCCCTCGGGACTGAGTCCTCGGGACGAACGTCTGAGCGACCGATTCGGCCTGAGGGCCCTTCGGTCTTGAGCTCAGGGTCGAAAGACTCACGGCCTCGAAGGCCTCGGAGTCGAAGACCTGAGCGGAGCCGAAGGGTTGAACTTTGAACTTACTTTGTATCTCCCATTTCTTCATACAAAATTTATTTGCTATACTATAGCAGATCCGATAAGGGTGAACAAGCTGTGCAAAAACTTATTCCGAAAATCATTTTAAAAATTTATAAAAAGCTTCAGGAAAACAACTTCGAAGTTTACCTGGTAGGTGGATCTGTTAGAAATCTCATAATGAAATTGCCTGTAAAAGATTGGGATTTAACAACTAACGCAACCCCAGAAGAAATGCTTAAACTTTTCCCAGATGGGTTTTATGACAATACTTTTGGGACAGTAGGTATTCCAATTGAAAAGGATGGGAAAAACCAAGTTGTTGAAGTAACAACCTTTCGCACCGAACATGGGTATACCGATCGAAGACGTCCGGATAAGGTTTTATGGGGAAAGACTATAGAAGAAGATCTCGCCCGCCGTGATTTTACAATCAACGCTATAGCCCTACACCTCGAAGGTGGCCGACTCGCCCTGAGCGAAGCCGAAGGGATGGACTACTTTGAGGTGAATAAAACTGAACTCATCGATCCATTTAATGGCAAAAAAGATATCGAAAATAAGCTCATCCGTGCAGTTGGCGATCCGGATCAACGATTCAAAGAAGATGCGCTAAGGCTTTTACGAGCAATACGAATCGCCACAGAGCTTTCTTTTACTATCGAAGAAAAAACCTGGAAGGAACTGGTTACCGACGCACCACTTATCACTCAAATATCGGAAGAAAGAATACAAATAGAACTTATGCGGATTTTAGCAAGCAATTACCCATACGATGGAATTATGTTGCTTAGAAATTCCACTCTTTTAGAACAAATTATTCCTGAGCTTTTAAAAGGCGTTGGCGTTTCCCAGGTAAGACCGGGCAGACACCACACAACAGATGTTTTTACCCATAACGTTTTATCGCTTAAATATACTCCGTCCACCGATCCTATTGTTAGATTTGCAGCGCTTTTACATGATGTTGGAAAACCTTACGTTGCCTCAACAGACGAACATGGTCTTGTAATCTTTCATAATCACGAAATTGTCGGCGCAAAGATGGCAAAAGAAATCTGCGAAAGACTAAAGTTCTCCAAAAAAGAACGGGAAAAAATTGTTAACCTTATCCGCTGGCATATGTTTACGGTTGATGAAAAAATCACCGACGCAGCGGTTCGAAGATTTATCCGCCGGGTTGGCGTTGAAAATGTAAAAGATATGATGGATCTTCGTATTGGAGATAGATTAGGCGGAGGAACACAAACTGCAGAAAGCTGGAGACTAAAGTTATTTAAAAAAAGAGTGGAAGATCAATTAAAACCCGCACCTTTTTCCATTAACGATTTAGTCATTGACGGGAATGATGTAATGAAAGAATTGAACATTAAGCCTGGTCCTAAAGTTGGCGAAATACTGCAAAAACTTTTTGAAGAAGTTGACGAAGACCTTTCAAGGAATAATCGTGAATACCTACTTAAACGCATACACGAATTAGACTAAGCTTGTTCATCTTGCGTATTGCAGCTTTGTCTTATATTACATAATTGTATATTATGTAATTTGTCTCGTTGACTAGACAACGATACAATATGAAACGATATAAATTTTTAAACAAAGAAGATATCCACGAGGCATTAAACAGACTAAGAGACGCATTTCTTGCCGCCAAAGATGGAAACGAAGTAGAAGAAATTATTAACGGTATATTAACATACGATGAAAAGCTTAAAATTGGCAGAAGAGTACTCATTGCAGAGTATATCAAAGACGGAGCTGGTTTTGATGAAATAGCAAAATCTCTTAAAGTTGGGAAAAATACTATTGTTTCTGTCATAAATAGTCTAGATAAAAACCCTATTTCTTTTGAACTTATTAACAAGCGACGAAAGAAAGTTCAAACAATATATCAAAACAGAAAATACCGATTAGTTGGAGGATCTACGCTAGTATTTAAAAGAAAAGAATATACAGGCTTCAAGCGAAAAGACGTAACAAGGTAATATTTTAACAATTGTTCCGTTGTCTAGTCTATAATACTAGTATTAGTCCTTAAAAATAGTTTTAACTACGTATTGATAACTCACTTTAATACTAATTAAAAATGTTTTCTTAGTTTACAAAGTTGCTATTTATTAACTGTTTGCGTATTATTGATTTACAATGAATGATAAAGTACTTGAGGTAAAAAATCTAACTAAAAAATTTGGTTCGCCAGCTGGCGAATTTACAGCTGTTGATAATATTTCATTCTCGCTTAAGGAAGGGGAGGTGCTCGGATTACTTGGCCCAAACGGAGCGGGAAAAACTACAACTATCCAAATGCTTTTAGGCGTAATGGAACAAACCAATGGAAATATTGAATATTTTGGTAAACCATTTAAAAAATTTAGAGAAGAAATATTAAAAGACGTTAATTTCTCCTCAACTTATATAAGTCTTCCATGGCATTTTACTGTTAAAGAAATTTTGGATATTTTCGCATTGCTCTATGAAGTTCCAGACAGAAAAAAACGCATTAATAAACTATTACAAGAATTTGAGCTAGGCAATATGGTAAAAAAACAATTTTTTATGTTATCAGCCGGAGAAAAAACAAGATTACTTTTAGTAAAATCTTTTCTTAATTATCCAAAAATCCTTTTATTGGATGAGCCCACAGCAAGTCTTGACCCAGAAATAGCAGTCAAAATTAGAGAATTTCTTAAAAAAGAAAAAGAAGAATATAATGTTAGCATGCTATTTACGTCACATAATATGGCAGAGGTTGAAGAGATATGTGATCGAGTCATTATTTTACAGGCTGGTAAGATTATTGCAGAAGATACACCCGAAGAACTCACAAAGCAAATATCTGATTGCGAAATAGAACTAAAAATAATTGAGGATTACAAAAAAGCTGTTACTTTTTTAGATGAAAAAGAAATTCCTTATGAAAAAAATAAGTATAATTTTAAGTTAAAAATGGACGAAAAAAATATAGCAGACTTTCTAGCGCTTTTATCTAAAGAAGCAATAGCTTATGAAGAAATTAGTATTAATAAACCAGACCTGGAAGATTTTTTCTTAGATGTTATTGGAGGGAAGGAAAAGTATGATTAATTTTAATAGAGTTTTTGCCATGGTTTATCGTTATGCTATTTATCTTAAACATAATTGGGATAGGTTAAGCGACATGTTTTATTGGCCAGCTTTAGATTTATTTATTTGGGGACTAACTGGACTTTACTTAGCAACATTAAATGCTAATCATAAAGAATATATATTTATTATTCTTAATGGATTAATTTTTTGGATAATTATCTGGCGGGTACAATATGAGATAAACGTAAATATTCTTTCAGAAATTTGGGATAAAAATTTGATTAATATTCTAGCCTCTCCGCTCACTGCTTGGGAATGGGTTACATCTCTTGTTTTTGTAGGCTTTATTAAGATGATTATTAGCCTAACTTTCTCTGCCACATTATCGCTAATTTTTTATCACTACAATATTTTAATCTACGGCTTTTATCTTTTTCCAATTATTGTAAGTCTTTTGTTGTTTGGTTGGGCTTCTGGATTTTTAGTTGCTGGATTTATTATTAGATTTGGCGCAAAAATTCAAACTCTGGCTTGGACAGGAGTTGCATTATTTGCGCCATTTGCAGCACTCTACTACCCCCTCTCTATTTTGCCAGATTGGGCTAAGAAAGTTGCATTATTTGTTCCTCCAAGCTACATTTTTGAGGGAATGAGAACCATGCTTTTCAAGGGCTACTTCCCTATAGATAAACTAGTTATTGGTTTTGCATTGAACATACCATATTTGCTATTATCTTTATGGTTTTTCGTTTTTATGTTTAATAAAAGTAAAAAACTAGGACTAGGAAGACTCATTTAGGAAATTTTGATTAGTGCAGATATACTAGTATATCTGCACTAAAATGATTTAAACCATTAAAATAGATGAAAAAACAGCTATTCCAAGAAGAATTAAAAAAGGCAATGCTAGCGCGGGATGGATTAAAAACATCTGTGCTTCGAATGCTTTTATCTGCAATTAATTATTATGAAATTAATAAGGGCGGCGCAGGATACGAGGCAACAGACGAAGATGTGACGAGTGTGATTGAGAAAGAAGTTAAACAAAGACGAGATTCTATCGAACAATTTAAAGCAGGGGGAAGACAGGATTTGGTAAATAAAGAGACTGCTGAACTTAAACTTCTTGATACATACCTTCCCGAACAGATGAGTAATGAAGAAATTAAGAAATTAGTAATTGAGGCAATAAAAGTTACTTGCGCAACATCTATACAAGATATGGGAAAAGTTATGGGAGCGCTAATGCCAAAAGTCAAAGGCAAAGCAGATGGAAGTTTAGTTAGTAAAATTGTAAAAGAAGAGCTTACGCCTTAGCTCTTTTTCTACTCCATTCTTCCCAAACAACCAAAAGCGGAGCGGCGTTAAAGATGGAGGAGTACGTGCCGCTGGTGATACCTATTAAAAGTGCAACGATAAACCACTTTGTACTTTCGCCGCCAAAAAGAAGAAGGGTAAATAATACCAGCAAAACAGTAAGTGATGTATTAAGCGATCTACCCAATGTTTGTAGAATTGAATCGTTTACTAACGTAGAAAATGAAACACCGCTAACTCTTCTTAGATTTTCCCGAATTCTATCAAATACAACAATTGTATCGTGAACAGAAAATCCGATAACTGTTAAAATAGCAGTTATAAATAAGCTGTCAACTTCTACTGCAAAAAAATGACCAAGTAAAGAAAAAATTCCTACAACGACTAAAACATCATGAAGCAGCGCAATAATTGCGCAGATTCCAAACCTAAAACTACTTGCCGGCTTTGGAACTTTTCGAAATGACCAAGCGATATAAATAACAATAAGAACACATGCTAAAAAAACTGCTTTTGCTGCATTAGTTGTTGTTTCGCTACTAATTGTTGGACCTATCGTTTCAAAATCTTCCTGTGTAAACTTACCGGTTTTTTTATTTAGTTTATTTAATAAATCCGCGTCTTTTTTCTGATCTATTTCGCTGGAGCGAATAAAGACTTGTTTGTCCGATGTTTGAATAGACGAAATTTCTATTTTCTCCTGGTTAAACACATCTTTTATTTCCTTTAAAGTTTGTTGATTAACTGTTTTTGGATAAGAAAGAATTAATCTTGAACCGCCGGCAAAATCAATAGATAAACGAAGACCCCACACCATAAGGGAAATAATTCCAGGAATAATAACAATTAAAGAAATTAGAAAATATAAATATTTTTTTCCAATGATATCCATAATAATCAGCCTTTAAATATTTTTTGTTCCATAAAACATTCTCAAAAATGTTCTGGTAACAACAATCGCCGAAAACATAGAAACCAATACTCCAATTGCAAGCGTTAATGCAAAACCCCTAACTCCTCCGCTACCAAAATAGTACAAGATACCACTTGTAATAAGGCTTGAAACATTAGAGTCCCTAATCGATGTCCATGCTCTAGTGAACCCAATTTCTATTGCCATTTCCCATGCTCTTCCCCGACGAAGTTCTTCACGCATTCTTTCAAAAATAAGAATATTTGCATCAACAGCCATACCAATCGAAAGAATAAAACCGGCAATACCTGCAAGAGTAAGAGTAACCGGAATAGCTTTAAATATCGCCATAACAAATAACGTATATAGAAAAAGTGCAATGCTTGCAATCATTCCAAGCCTTCCATATAAAACAACCATAAATATTACAATAATAATAAATCCTAACACTCCGGCAAATAAGCTTTTTTGCAAAGATGAAGCTCCAAGAGTCGGCCCGATTGTGCGCTGCTCAAGCACCGAAAGAGGAACAGGCAAAGCTCCTGCATTAAGTTGCAGTGCAAATCTTTTTGCATCTTCTGTTGTAAAATTTCCGGTAATTTGGCCATCATCACGAATTGCCGCCTGAACTGTTGGCGCAGAGATAAATTGATTGTCTAAAAATATTGCCATGCGTTTGCCTATTAATCTTTGTGTTGTCTCGTAAAACTTTTGCTGACTCTTATCTGCAACCCTAAAAAGAACAACCGGTTGCCCTGTATTACTATCAAAAGAAACCTGCGCTTCCTGCAAATCTGCTCCGCTTAACCCCGTAGGCTTTGTGCTTTCTACAGCTGGTATTGTAGTAAGCTCTTTTTCTTGCACCTCGCGAAACTCTAGTTTTGCAGTTTTTCCTACCAAATTAACTGCTTCATTAAGATCTGTAATTCCGGGAAGCTCAATAACAATACGGTAATCATTTTTAACAGTGGCTGTTTGTACAAGAGGTTCTGAAACACCAAAGAAATTAACTCTTCTTTCTATAACGGTTTTTGCACTATCCAACGCTGCGCTTCTTTGCGCCTGAGGAATATCTTTCATGTCCGCTTTAAGAGTAATACTTATTCCGCCTTCTAAATCAAGACCCTTACGAAATGAGAAAGTTTTTTCTATGCGTATTGGTCCTAAATTCAAACTTGGACCTATACCCTTAAAAGTTTTTTGAATAGAAATTTTCTTATTTATTATTGGTAATTTTGGTGTTTGAAAGGAAACAGGAATACTTGGAGGTAAGTTAATAAGAATAGATATTATTGTCAATGCAATAATTAGCAAAAAGAGAATTCTTAAATTTTTCATTTCTAAAAATGCCTGGAGGTAATTCCCTATATCAGCATACTTTCTTCATCGCCTATAAGCATAACTCGAGAACCGGATAGAATCTCTTCTATAAATGGATCGCTTCTTTTTTTTCTAAAGCTAAATTCTTCCTCTGTCATTACAGTATAATTAATTTCCCTACCAAGTCTTCTTTCTTCATTTTTAACAAGAAGCGCTAACTCTGGTAAAACAATTGTCCCAACAACTAGAAAATCAATTGTATCCCGCTCTTTTTTTAATCTTCTAACAAATCCCCCAGAAAACATCGCATATTTTATTCTTCCCAGTTTTGCTTTGTTACGTAATACTTCTGCACCCAGCCCTATTATCTTTGCACCAATTTGTAAAAGGTCATAATAAAAAGGGTAATTTTTGGAGAGAAAATAATATACTCTGTTTGCTCGCGGCTCTCTAACCAATATGCCATTTTTTTCCAAAAACGCAAGTTCTCTTCTAACGGCATTTATTTCATCGTTTGTCCGCCGAACCAATTCCCGAACATGAAACATTTCGGAAGGTGATGCTAAAAATACGTTTAGTAATTTTACTCTTGATTTTGATGTAACTAAATCTGACAACATAAGCCTGCCCTCGAGTATTAATTATTTAAACCGCATACTAATTATACTCAAATTTACTGTTATTTTACAACTATCTCTCCATCCAAGGGCAGGACTTCAAACCATAAATTTCCCCGATCAAATTTGATCGGATCTCCACTGCTATCAAAAATCAATGTTCTTGAGGTTCTGGAATCCTTTCTCCATGTCCCATTAATTTTATTTCCATCCATAAATACCTGGGCTTTTCCGCTACCTTTTGTCTTATATAGCAAATGAAGATTATTTTCATAACCATCATTTGCATTGCTCTCCTTTATTGACAAAACTATTATGTTTTTTGCAGTTAAAGTTTTATTCGTATCTTTATCCATATGCAAAACGCCTCCATTATTTCGTAAGTAAGTATTCTTTGTCTTGTCATAAACCCATTCAACGGCATACTGCTTATATCCGCTCCAAAACTGTATATTTATAGTTTGTTTTTCTGGTCTTTGTGAAACTACAACATCATCTTTAAAGGAATATGGCAGAAAACTTTTATCCCATAAAATTCCATCTGAATCAACATTTGTAAGTTTTCTCTGGTTTTTTGCATATTCCCAAAGTTTAGAAGTAGTTGAGTACATAGTATGTTCTGTAGCCGTTTCTTGTCCAAGTCTATTGTAATCACGCCAAAAAGTTGGAAAACCTACTGCAAACTGATTGAGATCATTATATCCTCCCCATTCATAATCATTTATTTGAGAAAGCGCATCCGCAGGACCTGGCGTATTTGCTCCGCCAACGTGCACATAAAGTGGGTTAGCTCCGTACTCTGATATAAAATCTAAAAAGTATGTCCTTGCTGACCTGACCGGACCAACTTGACCGCCATCCTGACAATAAAATACCGTCAAAAAGCGCGTAATCCCGCCTTCTGCTACTGCCTCGTATACAACGTCTGCAGCGGAAATACCCGACTGGGGTCTTGCATTCTCGTGGTTTTCAATCATGATTCCTAATGGCCGGTGTTGTTCCCACCATTGCTTCTGCTTGCTGGAGTACATTACTCCATTTAAGGGGCAAGGTTCTGTTTTAGGAAGATTTTGGTCAAAAGTGATACGACCAGTTGTATCTTTTGGAGTACTTTGTAAAGGCGAACTTACATTAACTTGTGAGGTAATAGGATTTTTAGAAAATAGAGCATAAGAAATACCTGTTGACAAAATATATACGATTATTGTTAAAAAAATAATTGTGATTTTTCTTTTGTCCATATTATTTATTATTTTTTAAACTTTCTTATGTCCGATGCAATTTTAGCTTCTTTTATTGCTTTCTTCTCCTCATCAGACAATTCATGTTCAATACCCTTGCCCTCAACAATTCTTTTTGCATACCATCTGGTTCCTAATCGGGAGTAAAGACCTGAAATAACAACACCAGTATCGTTAGCGTCAACAAGTACTAATACAAAACTTTGATCTCCTCCTGTATCTTTAAACGGATTAAAACGTAAAAGTCCGATTTTTTGAATATGCAAAAGTGCTTCTTTTTCAATCTTATCACATTGTACATGTAAAGAGTCAATATCCTTTTGAGCAACTTCTACTTCTTTTAAAAAATGATCAAGAATTGATTTAAGTGTTCTATTGCTTATGCCTTTTGTTAAATTATTATAGTGAGAAAATAATTGCCAAAAACTAAAAGTTAAAATGATGAGCCAAATAAGAAAAATGCCTAAAATTATAAATTCAAAATTGACTACCATGCATAGGATATATTAGCCTCTTGACAGCTTTGTGTCAATAGTGTAATCTTTCCTTTATTGCAATGAGTAAGCGTAAAAAAACTCGTCAACAAAAAATTATTGCAGACCTTCGCCGTAAACTTCAATCGACAAGCCATCCTTCTTCTACCTCTCAAGCGATAGATAATAAAAGTATTGTGCAAAATACATTACCTAACCAAGAAAAACAAACAAATACAAATAAATTTATTTCTACATATATAACTAATAAAGTTGTTTCTGCTGGAGTTTATTCTTATCTTCCTTATGATCTTCAAAAAACTTTTTTCCTAACAACAAGCATTGTTGCAGTTGAATTATTACTCTTTTTTCTTTTAAGAAACCACGTAATTGTATTACCAAATTTAAATTTTTGATAACTAAGTATACGTGGCTAAGTTGCGTCGTCGCAATGAGAGGAGGTGATTACATAGTATGGCAACAATGTATTGTGTAAAATGTCGAGCAAAGAAAGAAGATGCAAACGCAGAAAAGGTTACCATGAAAAATGGTAAACCAGCTCTTAAAGGAAAATGCCCAGACTGCGGAACAGGTATGTACAGAATAGGCACAGCTTAATTTGTATATGTTTCACGGATTAGTTTGATATCAAACTACATTGGGCTTCTTGAAGGTAATCATCGTATCTTCAAGAAACAAATAAAAAACCCTCGCATTTGACGCGAGGGTTTTTTAATAAATAATCAAATCTGAAAAATTATTTAAGTTCTTCAAGAATTGGATTTATGTCGATCTCTTCTACTGACTGTTTTACAAGTGGAGCTTGAGCTATTTGCAAAATACCATCACCCCAAGTTAAACGTTCTTCTTTGTATATTATTCCCGTTGGAATACTCTCTTTTTCTCCTTCCTTTAGGGGTAAACGGAGAGGCCATTGCTCAGCTAATGCAAACGCTTTTGCTTTATCTTTTGGATTATGTCCTTTTTCTTCGACTTTATAAACTCTTTCATAAAACCAAGTATAGGTGTTTTTATGGTTAAATGTTACGCATGGTTGCATGCTGTCTATAATAGAAAACCCTTTGTGTTTTACGCCTTCAACGATTAAGTCTGTTTCCCTTTTATGATCTCCGGCAAAACCCCGAGCTACGAAAGTTGCTCCTGCCGATATAGCAAGAGATAATGGATTTACAGGTGCTTCAACCGTAGGAGTTGGGGTTGCCTTATTTTTTTCTCCAATGTCAGTTGTTGGAGAATATTGACCGGTTGTCAAACCGTATATTTGGTTATTATGAACAATTAAAGTTAGATCTATATTTCTTCTTGCTGCATGAATAAGATGATTTGTGCCCTCGCCATACTGATCACCGTCTCCTCCAATAACAATAACCGTTAAGCCGCTATTTGCAAGCTTAATTCCTTCTGCAACAGGCATTGGTCTTCCGTGCAATCCATTAAAACCGTAAGTTTTAACCCAATAAGGCAGTTTGCTGGAACACCCGATTCCGGAAACCAAAACCACTTCCCACGGATTAAGATTAAGTGCAACAATTGCATTTTTTAAAGAAACCCAAATAGCCCAGTCACCACATCCCGGACACCAGTTTGGCTTATCGTACGTAATTTCTAAATCTTTAAGTTCTGACATAAAATTTCCTTTACTTTTGCAACAATTTCTTCCGGGTAAAACGGCCGGCCATCATATTTTCTAAAATTATGATCAACAACTAATCCTGTATGTTCGCGAATAAGTCCTTCAAATTGTCCGGTCTTATTACCTTCAACTACAAGAGTTTTTTTGGCAGATTTTATTATCCTTTCTACTGCAGCGCCTGGAAATGGAGCAAGGTAAGACACTTGCAACAAATTCGCATCAATACCTTCTTTTTCTAACCACTTCATTGCCTGCATAATTGGCATTTTTGACGAACCAAAAGCAATAATAGTTAATGGAGCATCCTTTTTACCATACAATACCGGAGCTGGAAATTCTCGTATGGCAAATTCTAATTTTTTGAATCTCTTGTCCATCATTTTAATTCTGTTATCTGCTTCTTCATTATATAAACCTCTTTCATCATGTTCGTCAGAACCGGAAAAACCAATTCCTCCTTTTTGACCTGGAATTGAACGCGGAGAAATACCATCGTCTGTTAATTCGTATCTTTCATAATCAACCATACCTTCTGTTTCCTGATCTGACAACATCTTCCCCCGCTCAATTCTATATTTTGAACTTAGAGCTTTAAAATTTTCAATTGGAGCTGTCGCATGTCCCTCCATTAAATATTTATCAACTAAAACTATTATGGGAAGTTGATATTTATCGGCCAAATTAAATGCATGCAGCGTTTGAGAAAAAGCTTCTGATACATCTCCGGGGGCAATAATAATTCTTGGAAAATCACCTTGAGCTGCGTGCATAACAAATCTAAGATCACCTTGTTCTGTCCATGTAGGAAATCCTGTTGCGGGTCCGGGCCGCATCCCTTCAACAATAACAAGAGGAGTTTCTGTTTGCGCAGAAAGACCAAGTGACTCAACCATTAAGGAAAATCCTCCTCCGCTTGTTGCAGTCATACTTCTTACTCCGGCAAAAGATGCGCCAATTGCCATACTTATTGCCGATATTTCATCCTCTGGCTCTTTAACAACAATACTGTATTTTAAGGCGCTGGAAACAAGAGTCGTAAGAATAGGATTAATTGGCGTCATTGGATAAATTGAAGCAAATTTTAATCCTGCTCTTATTGCGCCAAACGCTACCGCTTCTGCTCCTCCAATTAGTATATTTTTTTGAGGTTTTTTTTCAAAGCTAACCGAAAATTTTTTGGAGAAATTTTTTAAAACATAATCAAATCCGGCTTTAGAAGTATTTACATTTAAATAAACAATATTTTCGCCTTTTCTACCAAATGTATCCTCCATAATTCTTCGAAGAATTTCAAAATCTGAATAAAAAAGCGCTAGAGATGCGCCAACAGAAACTGTATTAACCATTAATTTATCTGCGCCAACTTGTTTTGTTGATTCTAAAAGGGGAATGGGAACTAGAAGTACACTTGAAGCAAATTCATTGGGTTCTACCTTAATTGTATCTGGGTCATAAATTACAGCCGCATTTTCAAAAAGTTCGTGCTTGTGCTTATCGATTGTTTCACGATTTAAAGCTACTAAAATATCAACAGTTCGTTTTTGACAATATATCTCTTCATCACTTGCTCTAACATAATAGGCGTTATGCCCACCTCTAATTAAAGAAGGATATTCAACATAATCAAAAACAGAAAGACCAAGCCGGGTAAAAATTTTTGACATCATAATACCAGTTGTCATGATGCCGTAACCTGCTTCACCACCAATTAACCATTGAATATCGTTCATATTTAATTTGACACTAGAAAGTAGAAAATGGAAGGTAGAATTTGATGTTAGAAAACAGACAATAGATTTTAGCTAACTTCCAGGTTCTAACTTCAACTATCTATTTTTTATATTCTATCATCTATCGTCGAAGAATTCTATGTTTCGGGCCAGATTTGTTTAACTTCATTTCCCTGATCATCAACTTCTACAATAACAATTGCGTTAACGGGACAAGATTTAGCAGCATTTAAGATATTTTCTTCATTGTCGTTAATATCTGAATAATTAACGTATTCAGACGTCATTGAGCCATCTTTTTTCTTGCTAACTGCCTTCGCTTCGCTATCCATCTCAAAAGTATTTGGAGCAACTGCAACACAGCTTGCCGCTCCTATACAAAGTATTCTATCAACTTTTACTTTTAGTGCCATAAAATTAAAAACAATCTTTTAAAACCGCTAGCGCTAATAAAGCGCATTTTTTCCGCGTTTCTGAAACTTCTATTCCCAACAGGGAAAGCATATCTTTTTCAGAAAATTTTGTCAACTCTCCTTTAGTTTTTCCTTTTACATAATCTGTTAATATTGATGCGCTTGCTATGCTTATTGCACATCCTTTGCCTACAAAACCTATATCTTCAACGGCATTATTTTTGAACCTGACAAAGATTTCCATATCATCGCCGCAAAAAGGATTGAGCTGCCTTGATGACGTATCAAATTTATCCAGCTTACCAAAATTTAATGGCTCCCTATAATGCTCCAAAATTTCTTCTATATACAAATTATCCATAACTAAATTAAGCTGAAAATATTTTTTACCTCTTTTATTCCTTTAATTAGATAGTCAACATCTTCTTCATCATTGTACAAATAAAAACTGGCGCGGGCGGAAGCAGGAATACCCAAGCGTTTGTGAAGCGGCATAGCACAATGATGTCCGGCTCTTATACAAATACCCATATTACCTAAAACCTGAGCAATGTCATGTGGATGTACTCCGTTTATATTAAAAGAAATTACTCCACTACGCCTATCTAAATCTCTTGGTCCATAAATATTTATACCTTCTATTTTCTCCATTTTTTGCAAAGCATATTTTATAAGTCTATTGTCATGTTTTTGAATATTTTCTATACCTGTACTATTTAAATACTCAATTGCGGCACCTAAGCTTACAATTCCGGCAATATCCGGAGTTCCTGCTTCGTACTTATGTGGAAGGTCGGCAAAAGTTGTATTTTCGATATTTACTTCTCGTATCATTTCTCCACCAAACATGAATGGTTGCATATTATTCAAGAGATGCTTTTTTCCATACAATACACCAATACCCGTTCCTGCCATCATTTTGTGTCCCGAAAAAGCAAGAAAATCACAACCTAAATCTTGTACATCAACTTTTAAATGAGGAACAGATTGGGCTGCGTCAACCAAAACAAGAATATTAGGATTTATTTCTTTGACTTTTTTAATAATATCCTTTATTGGATTTATAGTCCCTAATACATTTGAAACATGTGCTACTGCAAATATCTTCGCGCTCTTAATTCTTAATTCATAATTCTTAATTCCAGAATCTAAATCCAGAAAACCATTTTCATCTATATCAAGAACTAGAAAATCAGCATTTTTTTTAAGGGCAAGTTGCTGCCACGGCACAAAGTTTGAGTGGTGTTCCATAGTGGAAGTAATAATGCCCTCCTCCCTTTTAATATTGTGCGACACTAAGTAAGCAACTAAATTAATTGCTTCCGTTGTATTTCTGACAAAGATAATTTCCTCTGGATTTATTGCATTAATAAATTTCGCAACTTCTTGCCTCACTTTCCCTATCTTTTCTGTTGCTTTTTCGGCAATTGGGTATAAACCTCGTTTTACGTTAGCATTGTAGGTTTTGTAAAATTCCAAAATTGCATCAATAACAACCTGCGGTTTTTGGCTTGTTGCCGCAGAATCCAAATAAATTAATTTTTTGCCGTTAATTTTATTTTTAAAAATTGGAAAATCTTTTTTCATAGTTTATAAAGATTTGTAGAAATTTTTTTTCTTATATTAGATTGCTCATTTATCGTAAAAGCGCTAATGATTGGCTCAAAAAAACCGGAAACAATAAGATCTTCTGCTTCTTTTTGGGTTAGTCCTCGACTTCTTAGATAGAAAAGCTGCTGCTCATCCGGCCTGCCAACAGTTGAAGCATGGCCTGCTTTTAATTCGTTTTCATCAATTTCTAAAGAGGGGACACTTCTCCCTTTTGCATCATCAAAAAGTAAAATCTTAGAAGCAAAATACCCATCTGACCCTTTAGCACCTTTATTAATTCGTATCATTCCATCGTTATTAAAACTTGAATTGCCTTTAAATACACCTCTTAAATTTGTTAGGCTTTTTGTCCTTGGGCTTTCATGGGAAACAAAAGTATTAAATTTAACCGACTTATTACCTGTTCCTAAAAATATTCCTAAAATTAACAGATTTGCTCCCTCGCCAACTAATCTAGCGTGAACATTAACTTCCGCTTCGTCCCCATTAAGCCAGACAAAAGGTAATATTTTTTCTTCATTTTTTTTAATAACAACGTTTATTTTTTTCATCCCACGGCTCCTGTCATCTCAAGCTGTATTAATCGGTTAAGCTCTACTGCATATTCCATTGGTAATTCTTTAACAATTGGCTCAATAAACCCGTTAACAATCATTACCTCTGCTTGAGCCGCAGATATACCCCGGCTTTGAAAATAAAAAATCTGATCCTCACCGATTTTGGACACAGATGCTTCGTGTCCAACTGTTACTCTTTCTTCATCAATTTCCATTGTTGGATAAGTGTCTGATCTACTTTTCGGATCTAAAATAAGCGCATCGCAACGGACTGTTGACTTACTGTCTTTAGCCCCCTTAATAATCTTTAATAAACCCCTGTAGGAAGTACGACCGCCGTCTTTACTGACTGATTTTGAACTAATAACCGAGCTTGTTTCAGGTGCCAAGTGTATTGCTTTACCACCGGCATCCTGACGCTGCCCGCTTCCTGCAAAAGCAAGAGATAAGACTTCTCCTCTGGCTTTTCTTCCCATAAGATAAACCGACGGGTATTTCATCGTTAATTTACTACCTAAGTTGCCGTCTATCCATTCTCCAAATCCTTCCTCTTCAATAAACATTCTTTTTGTCACAAGGTTGTAAACATTTTTACTCCAATTCTGAATCGTGGTATAACGAACCCTTGCCCCTTTTTTAACAACAATTTCAACCACCGCAGCATGCAAGGAATCCGTTGTAAAAATTGGAGCAGTGCAACCCTCGACGTAATGAACATAAGATCCCTCATCGGCAATAATAAGTGTTCTTTCAAACTGACCCATATTTTTTGCGTTAATACGAAAATATGCCTGCAGTGGCAAATCAACGTGAACGCCAGGCGGAACGTAAATAAAAGAACCACCAGACCACACAGCCGTATTTAAAGCGGCAAATTTATTATCTGCAGGTGGAATTATTTTGCCAAAATATTTTTTAACTATTTCCGGATACTTTTGCAAAGCCGTATCTGTATCAACAAAAATAACTCCTTTTTTCTCAAGCATGTTAGAAACACTGTGATAAACAACTTCCGAATCATATTGAGCTCCGACTCCCGCTAAAAACTTTCTTTCTGCTTGAGGTATTCCAATTTTTTCAAATGTATTTTTTATTTCTGCCGGAACATCATCCCAATTTCTTTCTTGTTTTTCTGTTGGCTTTATATAGTAATACATGTTTTTAAAATTTAGTTTCGTTAAGTCTCCGCCCCACATTGGTAGTTTTTTTGCATAAAAAATCTCCAGTGCCTTAAGCCTAATTTCTTGCATCCATTCCGGTTCTTTTTTCATCCAGGATATTTCTTTTACTATTTTTTTCGATAATCCTTTGGGAGTTGAATAAAAAGGTTTTATGTCGTCGTGAAAACCGAATTTATAGTTAGAAGTATTAAATTGCTGCATATCCATCCTTTTCTATTTTTTTAACAAGACTCATGCCACCAGATTTCTTAATTTTTCCATCTATTAAAACATGTACAAAATCTGGCTTTAAATAATGAAGAATTCTTTGATAGTGAGTAATTAATAATATTCCTATTGAATATTTTTCTACGGCCTCCTGAATTTTTTCTGCAACAATTTTTAAACTATCTACATCAAGACCTGAATCTATTTCATCTAAAATTGCAAATTTTGGGCGTAAAATTAGAAGCTGAACAATTTCCGCCCGTTTTTTTTCTCCGCCTGAAAAACCTTCATTTAAAAAACGGTACATAAAACTTTCATCTAGTCCTACATCTTTAAGTGTTTTTTTTAATTCGTTTTTAAATTCAGAAAGCGGAATTTTTTTATCCGGATGAAGGGCTTTATAAGCAGTGCGTAAAAACGAAAGAAAAGATACTCCTGTTATTTCTACGGGTTGTTGAAAAGAAATAAACAAACCCTGCCTAGCTCTTTCCTCCGGCAATAATTTGCTCATATCTTTCCCGTCAATTTGATATTTGATATTTGATATTTGATATTTGATATTGTAATTCGGGTGCCCCATTAAACTTAATGCAAGAGTTGTTTTTCCTGCCCCGTTTGGCCCCATGATTGCATGAATTTCACCTGGTCCCACAGTTAAATCCACACCTTTTAATATTTCTGAATTATTTATGTCGGCTTTAAAATTTTTAATTTGTAACATACAATTATTCTCTAGTAGAAAACTTATCGAGCGTAACACCTGATATTTTTTCTAGAATTGTATTGCTAAGTCTTCTTAAAGAAAAACCATGCGGACAGGTACTGGCAGCACATTTTCCATCTTTTGTATTTTGGCAACAAGAAAATAATGGATTTTTAGTTAATGCTGTTATTACTTCTCCAACTTCAATATTGGAAGGATGTTTACTTAATTTATAGCCGCCGCTTTTTCCCTCTACGGCAACAATAAGACCTGACTTCCTTAAATCAGACGCAATATTTCTTAAAAATAACAATGGAAGTTTATGCTCTCTTGCAACTTCCGACAAAGGAACAAGCCGTTTTTTATAGTTCTGGACGAGTTTATTTATAAGAATAATTGCGTAATCTTCCTTTTTTGAAAAGCGTATCATAGAGAAATTTAGTATTAATTAAACTAATACTAATTCAGTAGAAGTTTAGCGGATTTATGCGTTTATGTCAACTGCTACTTACCTTTATAATGCACAAGCTTATATACCTTAACAACCGAAATATCCCAACTCTCCGCAATTTCTGCTCTGCCAAAACCGGCAACTTCCCAAGTAGGATAACCTAACGGTTCACAAAGACTTTTCTCACAAACAACTAATAACTGGTTAGTAACCGTTTTTCTCTTAGGATCATTTTGAGGATTTTCAATAATTATTGGATCATGATTCCAGATTTTAAAAAAGTAGCGATATGCATGATCAGAATTTCCTCCGGTAATTAAAGCAAAATTATAAGGTTTTTGGTCTGTTTTTTGGTACACGAAACGTGAAATTGTTTCGGCTTGTGCTAATTGCCTATTGGCTGGAAAACGAAATGGAACCCCTGTAAGATTAATCCATGCAAGACTTACAAAAATGATAATGCTTAAAATTTTTCCAACGTTTTTGTACGTATATGAATAAGTAATAAGGTTTCCAACCAAAAAAAATGGTAATGGAAACATGAATCCAAAATAGTAATCATAAATTGGTTTTTTATAAAAACCAAAAATAAAAACACCTAAAAACAACCACAACGCAATTAAACTTAATTGTTGGAATTTATTATCCTTTGATTTAAATGCTCTTAAATATTGATATAAAAATAAGAGAACACTAGTTAGCATTAAAATAAATGTTAACCAATACCAAATTGTAATAATATTTACATAAGCGGGTTGAGAAAATTGTTCAGGTGGCGGAAATTTAGTTACAAGTCTTCCAAACAATCTAAAAAATACATCCCAAACTATGGCAAAAAAATTACCTCCTCCGCTAACATCACTGGAATGAAAGATAAAATTTATAACACTTATTGAATTTGGATAACCGTGACGTACTTCAAAAGCCAAAAATGGCGACCACCCTACAATAAATCCAATAAATATTAAAAGATAATCAATTAATATTTTTTTTAATACTAATAATTTTATGTTCTCCCTAAGACTAAGTATTCTTGTGAATAAAATGTATGCAATGATTATTGCTCCTACAAAAGTCGCAATATAATGCAACTGCATTAAAATTCCAAATAAAAATCCACTTAAAATAAATAATGCTTTACTATCTTTATTTAAAGCTTTATACAAGGCATACAAGGTTAGTAGAGTAAAAAATGGCATGAGGTTCGGATTCCACGAAGATCGTGAGTACGCCACAACAAGTGGAGAAATTGCATATAACAATGAAGCTACTATTCCAGTTCTTGTATTAAAAAATTCACTACCAATTTTGTAAACCAAAAAAACTGTTACGATACCAAAAAAAGCGACCATTACAGCAGGGCCAACCGGATTATAGTTAAATAACCAAAGAAATGGCGCCATAAAATAGTAATAAATTGGTCCGAGAAAAAATCCCCCAACAGAAGCTGTAGGGCCAAGAAGAGTAAAATTCCCATGAAGTATATTATATACAACCAATACGTCTCTTCCTTCATCGCCCAAAAACGTCATGTAATCTTGAATTCTATAAAAACGTATAAAAGCGGATAAAATAAGAATACCTAAAATAAAAATATTATCTATTCTTCTCAAAAAACTTATTGGGTTTTTCATTGGTTTTATTAAATTGAAGATAGAAATTATAATTGCTGTGTCTTTTTTCGCCAAATAACTTTTCTATACATTGTAAAATTCCATATTAGTAAAAAACCCGTACCAACCAAAAAATAAATAAAGTAATAAGTTCTACCAATAAGGTGTGTTCCTAAATAAATTGTGCCTGTTTGAATTAAAACGACTCCAATTGAAGAGCTTATATAAAATCCAACAAGTTTTGTTAGATATGAAAGTATGCCTTTACTTGTTTCCTCTTTGAATGTCCAAATATTATTAAAATTATAATTTGAGAATATTGCTAAAACAGCACCGGCAAGATTAGCAGAAGCAGGATGCCAATTGTAAGATTCTACTAATAATCTTAGCGCTATTGCATTAATAACAAACCCTAAACCTCCAACAACTAAGAACTTTATAAATCTCTTAAGTTCTAATATCCTAGCAATTACTACATATTTTAAAGCGTTATATATGTACTCTACTGCAGGAAATTTTGATTTACCCAATGTTCTATCGGTAAAATGGAAAGGAACTTCTCCTATTTTAAAACCATCTTGGACTGCTTTATGTAAAAATGCAATTTGGAATGTATAGCTTGGAAAAGGTCCTAATTTAGATTTCTCTTTAAGGAAAACTTCCTTTTTTAAGGCTCTATATCCTCCTGTCCAATCATGTATATTAAACCTCATTAATATTGATCTAACTAAAAGGTTGCCAAAAACAGAAAATATTTTTCTTTTGATTGGCCAATTGGGAGGTATTGACCCCCCATCGCTATAACGGTTACCAATTACCATATCGTAGCCTTCTTCTATCTTTTTAAGAAATTCAGGAATTTTTTTGGGATCATGTTGTCCATCAGCATCCATTTCAAATATGATATCCGCTTTCATTTTGTCTATAGCGTATGTTATTCCTCTTATATAAGCAGCACCCAACCCTTTTTTCACTCCAATATTTAGATCAATATTTTTATATTTCTTCATGAGCTCCCTGACCTCATCTACAGTACCATCAGGAGAACTATCATCAGCAACCAATATGTTCATCTCATGATTTTTTATCATAGGGAATATCTCTTCTTCTAAAATTGGAATAAGTTCCCCTATATTCCCTTTTTCATTATATGTCGGAAGAATAATAACTATCTTCATATGCTCTTAAAATAATCAATTGTTTTTGATAAACCTTCTTCTAAAGATACTTCAGGTTTCCATTGTAATAGTTTTTCTGCTTTAGCAATATCAGGTTTTCTAGTTTTAGGATCATCCTCCGATAGCTCTTCAAAAACAATTTCCGAATAAGAACCTATCTTCTTTTTAATCACTTTTGCAAGATCTTCAATAGTTCTCTCGTCTGGATTTCCAAGATTAATCACTTCACCCGTTATTCCGTCTTTAAACATCGCACGTTTCAATCCTTCCACCATATCTTTGACATAGCAAAAACTTCTTGTTTGTTTTCCTGTACCATAAATAGTCATAGGCTCACCCCTAATTGCTTGATTAATGAAGTTTGAAACAACTCGCCCATCATCTGCTTGCATTTTTGGCCCATAAGTGTTGAATATCCTAACGATTCTACAATCTAAATCAAATTTTCTTACATAGGCCATAACCATTGCCTCTCCAAATCTTTTACCCTCGTCGTACACAGAACGTACTCCGTTTGGATTAACATTCCCAAAATAGGACTCTTTTTGAGGAGAGACATTGGGATCTCCATAAATCTCTGACGATGAGGCATACAAAAATTTGGCCCTGTTCCTTTTTGCGAACTCCAAAAGTTGATAAGTTCCTTGTGAATTTGCAAGTAAAGTTTCTATTGGATAATTAATATAACTTCTTGGACTTTTCTTGTTTGGCGACGCAGGGGAAGCAAGATGAAATATGTAATCTATAGATGTCTCACTAACTATTGCCGACAAATCTTTTACAATGTCATATTCTATAAATTTAAATTGGGCGTCTTCTTGCAAACTTTTTATATTATCTCTATTTCCGGTTATAAAATTATCTATGCAAATAACTTTGTATCCACCATCAAGTAATGCCCTACACAAATTTGATCCAATAAATCCCGCTCCTCCGGCCACAAGAATTATCTGCATACACTTATTTTTTACTCCTTTTCTCTCTTTCCAAATCTGCTTTAACCATCATTTCAACTAGCTCATTAAAACTTGTTTTGGGCTGCCACCCTAATGCTTTTTTTGCCTTGCTGTAATCGCCAATTAGATAGTCTACCTCTGCAGGCCGCATATGATCTGGGTTATTTGCTATAACATATTTTTTCCAGTCTGTTATGCCTACAACTTTAAATGCTGCATCAACAAATTCTTGTACGCTGTGATTTTCTCCAGTTGCCACAACATAGTCATCTGCTTTTTCTTGCTGAAGCATAAGCCACATTGCTTCCACATAGTCGCCGGCAAATCCCCAGTCTCTTTTTGATTCAAGATTTCCTAATTCTACTTTATTTTGTAATCCCAAGCTGATTCTTGCCACTGCATGGCTTATTTTTCTTGTAACAAATTCCAATCCTCTTCTTGGAGACTCATGATTAAAAAGTATTCCGCAACAAGCAAATAAATCAAAACTTTCTCTGTAGTTAACTGTTATATAATGACCATAAACCTTTGCAACTCCATATGGGCTTCGTGGGTAAAATCTTGTTGTCTCTCTTTGTGGAGTTTCTGTTACTTTTCCAAACATTTCAGATGAAGAAGCCTGATAAAACTTTATTTTTGGATTTACAATCTTAATCGCCTCAAGCATTCTTGTAACACCTAAAGCAGTAAACTCACCGGTTAAAACGGGCTGATTCCATGACGTTTTTACAAATGATTGAGCAGCTAGATTGTATACCTCATCTGGTTCTGTCTCAACAAGAGAGGACGAAAGCGAACTTTGATCAAGAAGATCTCCTTGAATTAAATTAATCTTTTCTTCTATGTGTTGTATTCTTTCATTATTAACTGTACTTGTACGTCTGGTTAAACCAAAAACTTTATATCCTTTTGATAGCAATAATTCTGCTAAATATGATCCATCCTGGCCGGTAATTCCTGTGATTAGCGCTCTTTTCATAATATCTATTCTAAATGATATTTCTCCAATAATCCAGCGTGTCTTTTAATGTTTTATCAATCGGTATAGTTGGTTCCCACATTGTTAATTTTCGTAATTTTGTACTATCACATATAAGCTCTTGCTCATCACTAGGTCGAAAAAGATTAGGATCAACTTTTACTTCAACCTTAACTTTTGCAAAAGAAAGCAATTTCTCTAATATATCTTGAATTTTGTATGAAATGCCTGTTCCTATGTTATAAACGTCACCTATCTTGCCTTCTTCAACGATCAAACTATATGCACGAACTGTATCTCTTACGTCTGTAAAATCTCTCTTTGCCTCAAGATTACCAACATAAAGAACAGGTTCTATTTTGCCCTTCTCAATTTCAGCAATCTTTTTAGAGAAAGCTGCTACAGCAAAATGTTCAGTCTGCCTTGGTCCAATATGATTAAACGGCCTAACACGAATAATATTTTGCTTATAAGAAAGAGCATATTGTAAACCTAAAAAATCTTGCGTAATTTTTGACACTGCGTAAGGATTAGTTGGCATAAATCTTGTTTCCTCATCTACTGGCAAATCTTCTTTTGCCACCATGCCATATACATCCCCTGATGAAATTATGAGAATACGAGCAGTTAATTCTAACTTTTTTACTGATTCTAAGATGTTTATTTGTGCGGCGATGTTATTGGTAAATGTTTTTATGGGATTTTTAAAACTATCTCCGGGTGAAGTTAAAGCCGCTAAATGGAATAAATAGTCAGGTTTTACAGATTTTATAAGTTCATTTACTCCCGAAGTATTTATAAGATCTATTTTAATTAGGTTAAGCTTATCTTTGATAGAAGAAATATTTTGCAAACTGGCGTCTGACAAATATGTTCCGCTAACGTCGTAATCTTCATTTAAAACTAAATACTCTGCTAAGTGGCTTCCCGCAAATCCGGAAATACCTGTAACAAGGACTTTTTTTTGCATATTAATAAGAACATCGAAGAAAATATTAAAGGTTAACTCCAATTAATTTCCTATTTCCTTCCAACTCCTTGATAAACAAACCCTATTTTTTTTACCTCTTCTGGATCGTAAATGTTTCTACCGTCAAGAAGTATTGGTTGTTTCATAATATTTTTTATTTTTTGTAAATCCAACTGCATAAACTCATTCCATTCTGTTACAACAATTAATATATCCGCATCCGTTGCCACCGAATACGAATCTTTACAAAATTCTACGTTTTTTATCTTGCTTTGAGCACTCTTCATTGCTATTGGATCGTATGCTTTAACTTTTGCCCCATCCTGTTGAAAAGCATTAACAAGAATAATCGAAGGCGCATCCCGCATATCATCTGTATCTGGTTTAAAAGATAATCCAAGTATTCCAATACTTTTATTCTTTAAATCCCCTCCTAAAAGTTTTTTTGCTTTCATAATAATTCCACTTGTTGCCTGACGGTTAATCTCTTCAACGTCTTTAAGCAAAGCGAAATCATAATTGTATTGCCTGGCAATAGCAATTAACGCTTTTACGTCTTTAGGAAAACAGCTGCCCCCATACCCTGCTCCAGGAGACAAAAACGAGCTACCTACTCTTTTATCTAGTCCTATACCTGTCAAAACCTTTATACCATCTGCTCCAGTTAACTCTGAGAGCTGAGCAATTGCATTAGCAAAAGAAATTTTTGTTGCTAAAAATGCATTGGCTGCGTACTTAATCATCTCTGCGGTTTCTATATTTGTCAAAACAAATGTCCCGTCAATTGGCTTATGCAGCTCTACCATAACGTCCCTTGCTTGCCTTGATTCTGTGCCAATTACAATTCTATCCGGATGCAGGGTGTCGGAAAGCGCTTGTCCTTCACGTAAAAATTCAGGCACCGATGCTACATCAAATGTTGTCTTATCGGATTTTACAGTTTCGATAATCTTTTTAACTTTTTGATTTGTTCCGGCCGGCACTGTACTTTTAGTCGCAACTACTGTGTATCCATCCAGATGCTTACCAATCTTTTCCGCCACTTCAAAAACAACAGACAGATCTGCTTCACCAGTTGCTTTAGGCGGAGTTCCAACAGCAATAAAAACTACTTTTGATGCGGGAATTGCTTGGTCATAATCGAGAGTAAACAGAAGTCTTTTTGCCTTAACGTTACGCTTAACTAGCTCTTCAAGTCCGGGTTCATAAATTGGGATTACACCCTTCTTTAAATTGTCAATTTTTCCCCGTGTATGACCTATTACCCAAACCGTATTGCCCAAATCAGCAAAAATTGCTGCAGTAACAAGCCCCACGTATCCGTGTCCTACAAACGTTATAGTCATATTTTATTAAATATTTATTTTATCTTTTAAGTAATTAAGTCCGTCTTGAAACTTAAACATTTTAACACCTAATTGTTGTATTTTATCATTACTTAAAGATAAATTGAAGGGTCTTTGAGCTCTTCCTTTAAAATATTCCTGGCGTGTTGTTTTGGTTATTAGATTTTTATCTAAACCAAAGGTATTTGCAATTAGAACGGCTGCATCATAAGGATTAACAAATTGACTTCCAACAAGGTGATAAATGCCAATTGAATTAGACTCAATAAGCTTACCAAGACCACAGGCAATATCATCTATAAATGTTGGCGTCATAATATGATCGGTAATAGATTTAATTGTTGTTCCATCTTTTAATTTACTTAAAATATTTCTTACAAAATCTTTCTTTAAAGCAAATTCTGCTCTATAAGGATAAGCAATTCTAACAATAATAAACGGTAAACCTGAATTCATTACAACTTTTTCTCCTTCCCGCTTTGTTGCTGCATACCAGTTTATAGGATTTGGCTCATCTTCCTCTTTATATCCTCCATCCGGAGCATTACCATCAAAAACGAAATCTGTTGAAATATAGATGATTTTTTTATTCGTTTCTCTGCATGCGGCGACAATATTTTCTGTACCAACTACATTTATTTGCCATGCATCTCCGTTTTTTCCTTTTTCCTTGTCTTTTTCACATCCGTCTACGTCTGCTTTTGCCGCTAAATGCAAAACAATCTCTGCATCGGATGAAGTAATTACTGATTTTACTACCCTTTCATCTCGAATGTCTATACCTTTTTCCCAACTTATCTCCTCAAATTCAAAGGGAAGCAATTCTGTAATTCGAGAACCAACAAGTCCAGATATTCCTGTTCCTAAAATTTTAACCATATTGTTTTTTATAATAATCCTTATACTCGCCGCTTTTAACCCTTTTCCACCACTCCTGATTAATCTTATACCAATTGATTGTTTCTTCAAGCCACTTATCAAAATTATGAAGAGGCTGCCAACCTAATTCATTTTTTATTTTAGACCAATCTACCGCATAACGCCTGTCGTGGCCTGGACGGTCCTTTACAAACTCTATCATGTCCTCACTTTTTCCTAAAATTCTCAAAATTTTCTTAGCAACAGTTAGATTATTAATATCTTCTGTTAATCCACCAACACTGTATGTGTTTCCAATTTTTCCCTTTTGAAGCACTAATTCAATAGCTCTGCAGTGGTCTTCTACATAAAGCCAATCCCGTACGTATAAACCGTCTCCATAGATTGGAATTTTCTGTCCTTCTAAAACATTAGTTATTGCTAAGGGAATAATCTTTTCTACAAACTGATACGGACCAAAGTTATTTGAGCAATTAGTAATTGTAATTGGTAAACCGTATGTTATGTTGTACGCTCTTACCAAATGGTCTGATGCTGCCTTACTGGCTGAATATGGACTTCTGGGGCTATAATTTGTTCGTTCATTAAATTTATTCGGATCATCAAGATTAAGGCTTCCAAATACTTCATCTGTAGAAACATGATGGAATCTCTTAACATTATTTTTTAGCGCTGACTCCAATAAGACCTGCGTACCTACTACGTTAGTCATCACAAAAGGTGCTGCCTGAAGAATTGAACGATCAACATGGGTTTCTGCTGCAAAGTGAACAACGGTGTCAACTTCTTGCATCGCTTTTTCAACAACCTCTGTATCACAAATGTCACCATGTATAAATGTATAATTAGGATTATGCTCAACCTCTTTTAAATTTTCTAAATTCCCTGCGTAGGTTAATTTATCCAGGTTAACAATTTTATCGTCTGGATGATTTTTCATCCAATAGAGAATAAAATTTGAGCCTATAAACCCAGCTCCACCGGTTACTAATATTTTCATAGTTTTTTCTTTCTCCTTAATCTATCTAACATTAATATTCCAATCATACTGGCTGAGTGATTAATCTCCCCTAATATAACCTTTTTAACAGCATCTTCAAGCGACATCTTAATTATTGTTATTTCCTCTCCTGGCTCAGGATTTGACTCTCCCGGTTCTAAGCCCTTGGCCAGAAAAAGGTGAGCAGTTCCTTTAAATACGCTTGCTGCCAACTCGACTCTTGCTAATTCTTCCCAATGCGTTGCAGTTAGTCCTGTTTCTTCTTTTAATTCTCTTTTTGCCGCCTGCAGAGATGTTTCCCCACTGTCTATAAATCCCGCCATTGCTTCAATTGTTACTTTTTTATGTAAATAACGATACTGCGAAACTAAATAAATGTCATAAGCCTGCGTAAGCGGAAAAACAGTAACTGTCGGATGACGCTTAGCGTTATGATGAATTCTTTTTTCACCATTTGGTAGTACAATTTCTGTTTCGTAAACATCAAAAAGTTTAGCCTTAAAAATAGTTTTCTCTGAAACTATTTTTATATGACTCATTTTACAACACCTTTTTCTAATTCTTCCTTTGTATACTCTACCTGCTCATCTTTAAGAGTTGGATCGTAGGGAGGATCAGGATAATTTATAAGCCAAGCCTCCTCATCTCCCATATTTAACAAACCTGTTGCAACGTTGTTGGGAATAAAAAGTCTCTGTGGATTTAATTCATCAAGAATGTATTCTTCGGGAATTGTATTTCCGGCTTTATATAAAGTAATTTTCATTTTTCCTTTTATACACACGTAACGAGCAGCTCTCACTCTATGAAGATGATACCCTTTAAACATCCCTGCCTTAAGGGTTGTTAGGTATATAACTGTTTTTTCTCCATCTTTATGAATCTCTGTTAACGAACCGTTTTCGTCCCCTTGCAGGTCGAATGTTTTTACTTTTTTGGCATCTTCAAGTCTTGCAATACTCATAATAATTCTCCGCTTTTTACCTTTTCTGCAACTAAATTATTTGCCCTCAATAACTCATCAAATGATGTGCCCGCATCAACCCACCAATCTATTATCTCACACTCCATAGAACCTTCTTTAACATATATGTTATTTAAATCCGTAACTTCCAATTCACCTCTTTTTGAAGGCGCTAATGCTTGTATAAAATCAAATACCCTATGATCGTACATGTAAATTCCCGTTTGAATTATATTTGACTTTGGATTTTCGGGTTTTTCTTCGATGGACAAAACTTTTCCATTCTTATCTATTTCTATTACACCATACTGGCTTGGGTCGTTAGGCGCTTCTATCCCAAAGATCATGGCTCCACGATCTTTTGTTTTAAATTTCTCTACAGTATTTAATAAGTTAAAATTAAAAATATTATCACCTAAAATAACAAGAACTTTTTCGCCCTTTGCAAATTCGTCTGCCAATGCAATTGCTTCGGCAATTCCACCTTTGGGATTACTTTGTATTGCATAAAATAACTGTAAGCCAAAATCTTCACCTGTTTTAAGCAAGTTTTCAAAATGGCCTGAATGATCTAATGAACTTGTAATTAATACATCTTTTATACCCGCTCTTACCATTGCTTCCAAAGGGTAATAGATCATCGGCTTATTATAAATTGGCAACAAATGCTTATTTGTTACCCATGTTAGAGGACGAAGTCTTGTTGCCAATCCTCCCGCTAAAATTATTCCTTTCATAATCCTTTTAAAAGAAACAAAATTACAGTTACTCCGAGACTTCCTATAAGAATATATTCTATCACAATTTTTGCAGTTAAGTCATGATGTATGAAATGATGAAGAATTCCAAAACCTACATAAAAAATTGATGTAAGCAAAATTATAATCATCTGGAGTTTTCTATCATAAGAAAGCTGCATGGCCAAAAATATTCCGAGTGCCAATATCAATAAAAGAGATAAATAATATCCCGTATGTTTTTTTATTATCATTGAAGTATAACTCTCGTACTAAACAAAATAACAAATAGCAAAATTGCTCCTAAGAAAGCTAAGTGATCCATATTATGGCCAACCAAGCGTGAAATTTTCTTTCTTTCTATTATTATCATATCCGAAAGAAGCGTTACAATAAAGATAACAAGTATTAGTGTGGAAAGATTTTTAGTCAAGCTGTTAACACTAATTAATGACTGTGCCGAAACTGCAGCAATAGATTGTTGCCCCAACGCGGATTCTAAGGATATAACAGAAGGAACTACAGGCTGCAAACTGTTTTCCGGCTTTGCAGCAAGCGGACTAAGATTTTTACCCCCAAACATCTCAACTATAAGAGTTGTATCTTCTCCCATTAGTTTTCCTTGAACAATTGCAAAACCAACCTCCTGATAATTTTTAGAAAGAACATTCTCTCTATGAGATGTACTTGCCATCCATGCGTCCACAATTGAACCAGAAGATGTAAAACCTCTGGCAAGATTTTCTCCCGCATATGTATAGTCGTATCCTACTTTTTTAAAAAATGTCCATGGTGAAGTACCATCTGGAGATGTATGAGCCCAGTAATTTTTTGTAAACATATCTTTAGCTTTTAAGGCTGCAGCTTGAGAAAGTTGATCGTTTAAAGTTAAAGACGTGAATCCCTCTGACTGGCGTTTTTGGTTTGTAATAATAAGAAGCTCTTGAGAAGAAATATCAATTGTTGTTCCCAAAACAGAAGAAAAATTTGTTTTGGCAATATTAATAAAAAGCTGCCCCACAAGAAGAAAAATAATAACAATAAGTATGCTTTGATGATGAAGGATTTTGGCGCGGTGATTATTTGATTCCCGTGGAACAAATAAATGATGAAAAAAATCTCGCATATTACCAGTATATCATTGGTATAGCGGCTCTACAAATTCACCAATTTTTTTCCCGTTAACAGGAATTTTTAATGCAAAAGAAAAAGCATTTGCAATTGCAATTCCTACCCGTAGTCCGGTAAAAGAACCCGGCCCCGCATTTACTTCAATTTTTTCTAAATCATCTAATTTAAGATTATGCTTTTTTAGCAATTGATCTATTAAAGGCAATACAACCTGTGCTTTTTGAACACCGATTTCTTGCTCAACCTTATCTTCTTTACCATTTATTTGTAATTTGACAATGATTTTTTTATTACTTGATGTATCTATATACAACGTACTCATAAATTGTCATCCCGAATTTATTTCGGGATCTAGATTCTGAAATGGATTCAGAATGACACGAATAAAGCTCCTCGCCTAATAATTTTCCAAGGGCTTATTGAACAATCAACTACCGTTGATGGCATTTTTATTGTACATTCTCCAAAAAGAACATAATCTGCTAATTTTGTGAATTCTGGATTTAGATCTTCAAACGCATATGGCGTTTTTTCTCCATGGAAATTTGCTGATGGCCCAAGAATAGGAACCCCAACTGATCTGATTACATCCCGGGCAATCGGATGATTAGGAATTCTTACCCCCAAAGTTGACCCCCCACCCCTAACTAAAGCCGGAACTTTATCTGCTTTACAAAGAAGAATAATAGTAAGAGCTCCTGGCCAAAATGGTTCAATTAATTTATCAATAACTTCTTTAGGGATTGGCTGTAAATAATCCTTTGCCATTTTAACTGTATCAACCAAAACCGGCGTTGCCTGTGTCCCCGGCCTTTTGCGGATTTTGAATAATCTTTCAACCGCCTTCTCATTATCAATCCTGCACCCAACCCCAAAGGCTGTGTCGGTTGGAAAAATCACAATCCCTCCCTGATTTAGAATATTGATAGCTTTTTCAACTTCTGATAAATTATTCATAATTAATTATGATCCTTCTTTTACTTTCCGAAATGTAATCAAAATAAATATCCACTCTTTTTTTAGGCAACAATTTTCCAAGCTTTTCTGCCCATTCAATTGCAACAATTGAATTTTGATCATTAAGTATTTCTCTTACTCCTAATCCCTCAAGGTCTTTTTCGCTTTCAATCCTGTATAAATCTATATGATAGAACATTTTTGATTTTTTATTTGCTCGCCTCGCTGCGAAGCGGGTATTTTTGATATTTAATTTTTGATTTTTTATATTAATTTTATATGTTCTAACAATAATAAACGTTGGCGAAATAATTCTTCTTTCTATTCCTAATCCCTTTGCTAAACCCTGAACAAAGGTTGTTTTTCCAGCCCCTAGCTCTCCATGCAAGGCTATAACTTCTCCACCTTTAAGTTTTTTAGCAAACTCTTCTGCTACTTTTTGCGTTTCCTCAAAATTATGAGTAATAAATGTCTTTTCCTCTGTCATATTATTGATTGTCATTGCGAGGAGCTTGCCACGGTCGCCTAAGACGACCTCGCAATGACATAAAGTGCGAAACGATTATTTGTTAAATATCTGATGATTCTTCCTGCCTTTCCCTATAAGATTTAAAAGCAAGTATACCACAGGCAATAAGAAAAATTGAACCTAGCCCAAGTAATATTTTTGAAATATTATTATCTGAGCTGGCAAGTGTTTTTACGATAGGCGTTGGTGACAAATTATCAGTAACCATAGAGGCTACAGTAGCACTCTCGCCTAATACTGCTGTTGGGTAAGTTTTGTCCACTAAAGAAATTAAAGCCTCTTCATCCGATGTAGGCACCACAGTGTTATTTGAGTTTGAGGTTGGAGCTTTTGTTGGCGTAGGCGTTACAGTGCGTTTGGAAGTTGGGCTCGGAGTTGGAGTTTTAGTAGGCGTTGGGGTTTTTGTTGGAGTAGGAACATCTGTTGGCGTGGCAGTTGGCATTGGTGTCGAAGTTAAAGTCGGAACTGGCGATATAGCATTTGCTGTTCCAGGATTTGGTACCGCAGCAATAATAGAATTATCTGCTGTTTTTTGCAAAGAGTTTCCGTCTCCATTTGCTCCCTGAGCTGACTGATAAGAAAAATCTCCCCAAAGCGCACCACTTGAACCGATACGTAGTCCTAAAGAAGCTGAAGTATTATTTAGAGAAATACCAGAACTTTGAATTACTGTTCCAGAATACCCTGAATAATCTGAAAGGAAAGCTGCAGCATCTTGCGCAATAATTGCAAAACCACCAGAGGGAATAGTCATATTCCCCTGGAAAGCGGTAAGACTAAAGGTATGATTACCTCCATCATAAATTCGCCATGATTCTGTACTTGATCCTCCGATTAAAGTAACTTGATCACTTCCTTGATTGTATAACTCAATCCATTCATGATTACTATCACTTCCTGAGAAATCGTACATAACCTCATTTATAACAACATCTTGTTCTGCTGCAAAAGCTAAAGAGGAAAAAGAGAAGAAAAGAAGAGTAATAAAAATTACCTCAAACAAAACACTTCCAAAAACACCTCTAATGGGTGACATTTTATTATTTTATACTGTTACATGGAAACAGTATCAACTTCTACTATACTTCCTAAAGAATAATGATCGGTAAAAGGAATATTGTGAGCACTTGGCACAAAAGGATCATTCATGGTGTAATTACCATTTGATCCCCCAGTTAAAACAACAAAATGATCGGCAACCGGTCCTCCGTCATAACTTACCCCTACAATAATTGGATCTGTAATTGTACCAGGCAGTACACCCCAAGAACTTCCAATTCTTGATCTATTAATTGATACGCCATTAACATTAATTGAATATTTAAGCATTGCTGTATTTACAGAAAAATTATCTCCGGAAGAATTAGCAATACTGGAAGGCAATATATCTTTATGACCCTTATGACTTGCAACCATTGCAACCGATGTAATTAAACAACCTACTCTCGCAACACTACAAGGTCCATCGCAGTCGTTTTGGCCATTTATTAAAATATTACCCCACTGACTGTCTCTTTGATTGTAATAACATCCCCAACCATCGCAAACTGTTTGATTGCTAAGAATTGATGCTCCACCTTGGCTGCTTACAAATCTTGAAAACCCTGCCAATTGCGCTCTGGCTTGTGTAAGTAATTTTTGATAAGTTGCCTCATCTCCCTGAGTTTGAGCAAGTAAAGATTTTTTACTTTCTTTTTCTTGATTTAACTCGCTTGTGTATGATTCAAGCTGCGCTTTTAAGGTTTCTGTTTTTTTCTTTTTATTTTCAAAGATTTCTTTTTGATTTGCATAATCCATTTTTGCCTGCTGCGTTTCGTAAATTAATTTTTTATCGTTTACCTGTGCAATTCTTAAATAGCTTAGTCTTGAGAAAAAATCAGAGATCCCATTTGAAGCAAAAATTACCTGAAACGGCTGCAAACTACCAACTTCGTATGTTGCAACAATTCTATTTAGCACCACTTTTGTAAGCATATCGAGAGATTTTTCTAAATTGCTTATTTTTTTTGTCGCTGTATTAATATCCTCAACAAGAGAAGCTATTTGCTGCTTTGTTGTATCAATTCTTAATTGCGTCAACTGTATCTGGCTATCCATAACGCCAATTTGAGAAGCAAGTGTTTTCTCCTGTCCCTGAAGGTTTGAAATCTTACCTTGTAAATCATTAATCTGATTTTGTAAATCCTGCACTTCTTTTGAGTTGTCAGACGCGGACGTGGGCGCAGGCGTTGGAGTTAAAGTTAGCGTAGGAGTTTGAGCATATGCATTGAACTTATAAAATATTGCAAAAAGAACTAAAAAAATTAGTAAGCATATATGTGCTGCATTTTTTAATACCTTTAATTTCATACATATAAACTAATTATTTAAGATATCGAAGTACAGCCAGAGAGCTTGCAAACATTCCAAGAAATATTGCAAGTAATAATTCTGTTCCTAAAAGCTCTGCCAAAAGCAAAGGTGATGCAAGCGAAAGAGGAATACCGCGCAAAAACGAAGTTATAATTGGCAATGAATACCATAATAGTCCGACAGAAAATAACCATCCAAAAAATGCGCCAACAACGCCGTACATCATTCCTTCAAAAAGAAAAGGCCAGCGTATATACCAATTTGTAGCACCCAAAAGCCGCATGATTTCTATTTCTTCTTTCCTTTGTGAAATCTTAATACCTGTAATAATAACCATAATAAAGATTGCATCAAGTGCCAAAACAACAATCAGAGCCGTGCCAATTTTCCTTAAAGCCCTTGTCCAATCTGTTAAATTTGTAATAACGTCTTTTGGAAAAACCACTTCTTTAACAAGTGAAGACTTCTGTAGTGCTTCAGATATACTCGACAGATCATCTATTTTTTCTGTTGATATTTGTAAAGAAGAAGGTAAAATATCTGCGGTCACAAATTCCAAAAGCAGTGGATCGTCTTTAAATTTTTCTTCATATATTTTAAGTGCTTCCTGTTTTGAAACGAAATGGACTTTTGACACTTTACCTGTATCTATAAGCTGTTCTTTTAAAGCATCTATACTTTCTTGCTTTGCTTCATTTTTGAAAAATGCAATTACCTGCGGCAATGATTCAAAGTAATTTATGATTTTATCGGAACCAAAAATAACAAAAGTAAAAATGGATACCACAAAAAAAGTTTGCAGCATAATAAATATTGCTGCAAATGCCTGGTATGGAGAACGCCTTACATGATGCCAGGTAGTTTTAAGAAACGCCATACTTACCTTTCTTTTCGTCTCTAATTATTTTCCCTTTGTCAAGCGCAACAACTCTTTTTGTAAGCTTATTAACAACATCAACATTATGTGTTGCCATTATTACTGTTGTACCTTTTTCATTAATATCTAAAAGGAGTTTAACAATATCTTTACTGGTTTGAGGATCTAAATTCCCGGTAGGCTCATCTGCCAATAAAATGTCTGGAGAAAGAATAAGAGCTCTTGCAATTGCTGCTCTTTGCAACTCTCCCCCGGAAAGTTGTATAGGAAATTTATTCCTTTGCTCTATAATTCCAACTTGAAACAACAAATCTTCCACCTTCTTTTTTGCCTCTAAAGTTTTTTCTCCGGAAAGCTCCAGCGGCAAAATAACATTTTCAAAAATTGTTCTGTCAAAAAGTAACTTTAAATCCTGAAAAACAACGCCAATTTTTTTTCTAAGATGCGAAATTTTTTGATGGGGTAGTTTTACAACGTCAAAATCCCCAACCATGATTGTTCCCTTAGAAGGAAGCATATCTCGAATAAGGAGTCTAAATAGAGTTGTTTTACCAGAGCCGGTATGGCCAACTAAAAAAACAAATTCCCCTTTTTCCACTGCCAGCGTAACATCAAAAAGACCAGAAGCTCCATTACCGAATGCTTTTGAAACGTTATCGAGCTTTATCATATTTCGAATATATTTTAACTATTCCAAAACTTCAACTCTTCCTACATCCATAAGCCAACCAGCCTTTTGAGCTTTTTGCGTCTCTCCCCATACCCTAACTTTTTTTCCAATGAATTTTGACAAATCAATTACCGAAGAAACTAAGTATACATTCTGGCTATCTCCGCCCGGTCGGACTAAATGATATTGCCCTTCGTCTTCAATACCACCATTTTCTAATTTACCTTCTGCCGAATCTTTAAATGTTTTTGTATCATTAGAACCGACAACCATTCCTTTTTGAGCTGCGTTTTCTCCGCCTGTGCTTAGGTTAATTTGTCCCACCTTTACGCTATTTTTTGACAAAAGATAACCGCTACCAACTCCCAAAAAAGCAACAACTATTAAAAATAGGATAATTTTACGAGAAAATAAAGCAGAATTATTAGCTTGGCTAAAATCATGCATTAACGATGTTTCTTCTTGTTTTTTATCCATTATTTGAAATCACCCCCTTGCCCGCCGACCAAGCGTTCCGTGAATTCCGATTGAATTGGAATCGAACATTAGAGCTTAGACGGGTCCTTTTATCTAGTTAAGCATAAATTTATCTTTTTATCAACCCCGCTAGGAGAAAAAGCGTAGCTGCGCTTCTATAAACCCATCTAAATCTCCATTTAAAACAGCATCTGTATTGCTTGTTTCGTAATTTGTACGTAAATCTTTTACCATATGGTATGGGTGCAAAACATAAGAGCGGATTTGATTACCCCAACCTGGAGTTTTATAACCACCCTTTAATTGCGTCTCTTGCTTTTTTCTTTCTTCTTCCTGCAAAAGCCAAAGTTTTGCCCGCAAAATTTTTAAGGCATTTTCCCGATTTTGGCCCTGGTAGCGCTCTGCTTGTGCAGTAACAACTATACCTGTTGGCTTATGTTTTAACCGAACTGCTGATGAGACCTTCTGAACATTCTGCCCCCCATGAGAACTTGCCCTGTAAAACTCCCAATCTAAATCATCTTCTTTTATTTCTATTTCTTTATCTTCAGCAATATCCGGCAATACCTCTACCAAAGCAAAAGATGTTTGTCTTAAATTGTCTGCGTTAAAAGGCGACTGCCTAACTAAACGGTGCACACCTGCTTCTGACTTTAAAAACCCGTATGCATATTTTCCATCAACGGTTATAGTAACGCTTTTAATTCCCGCTTCCTCACCCGGTATCTCCTCTACCGTCTCATACGCCCAATTTTTCTTTTCAAAAAACCGCGTATACATTCTGTAAAGCATTTCTGCCCAATCCATTGCTTCAACTCCTCCCTGACCTGAGTGGATAGATAAAATTGCCCCTCCTTCATCATACTGTCCTGAAAAAAATAAAAGGTTTTCAAGTTTTGCTAAAAGTTTCTCTGCTTTAGCATATTCACCGGTTGATACAAGTTCCAAAAGTTTTTCTGCCTCTTCTATTTCTTTTTGTAAATCTGCCAAGCTTTTCATCTTTTGCGCTGCAGCCTGGTGATCTTGCCAAAAAGATGGACTCGTAGCCTCTACCTCGATAGAGCGTATCTTTTTTCTTTTGTCCTCTATGTTTATTTTATCTAAAAGTTTTACAACTCGATTTTTTAATTCTTCCATATAAATTTTTTAACTATCTCAAAGATTCAACAGAAGGAGAATTCCAGCTACACTCATTAGGAGAGTAACAAAAATTCCCAGAATATTAGAAGTTATCCCGTTTACTCTTTTTCCCATAACCCCCCTGTTGTTTGCAACTATAAGAATAATTATCAACAAAGGCGGTGCAATTATACCATTAATAACCGCCGTGTAATATAAGGTAGAGATTGGGTTTATGCCTATAAAATTTATAAAAAACCCAATAAGTGTTGCAATAGCAATAACGCCGTAAAAACCGGGTGCTTTAAAAAGCTTTCTATACAAACCTTCTTTCCAGCCAAACGCTTCAGAAACGGCATAGGATGCAGACCCTGCTAATATCGGAACTGCCAAGAGTCCCGTACCAATAATACCTAAGGCAAAAAGGACAAATGCAAAATCTCCCGCAAAAGGACGAAGCGCAAGCGCTGCTTGAGAGGCAGAATTTATCGTATGTATACCAGCGGGAAACAAAGTAGCACCCGTTGTTACAATAATAAACCACATAATGAGGTTTGAAAAAAACATTCCTATAACTGTGTCTATTCTTAAACGTGTTATATCTTTTGGAGTAACCTTTGGATTACCTGCTCCCATTTGACGCAATTTATGATGCGCTACTTCTTCCTCAACCTCCTCTGATGCCTGCCAGAAAAAAAGATATGGAGAAATTGTTGTTCCTAATACAGCCACGATATTTATTAGATATGTATTTGTAAATTGTATATTAGGAATAATTGTTGCCCGCAACACATGCACCCAATCGATTTTTATAAAAAATGCAGCTAAGATATATGAAAATAAAGCAAATGTTAAATATCTTAAATACCTTGAATAATTCTTATACGAAACGAGTATTTCAAGAGTTAAGGTCAAAAAAACAGTTACAAATAACCAGAAAAAAAATGGCAAACCAAAAATAAGCTCCGCTGATGCAGCCATAGCGCCTAAATCAGCGCCAATATTAATTGTATTAGCTACAAACAACAATAATACAGTAGGATAAAGAAGCTTTTTAGAATAATGCTGTCTTATAACCCCTGCCAATCCTCTACCCGTAACAAGCCCTATTCTTCCGCACATTTCCTGCACTACTACCATAAACGGAAAAGAAAACGGAGCCGTCCATGCCTGCTGGAAACCAAAAAGTGCGCCTGTTTGTGAATAAGTTGCAATACCTGATGGATCATCATCAGATGCCCCGGTAATAAAACCCGGCCCCAATGTTTTAAAAAATTTCTTAATTCTATTCATAGGTTGCTACAAGCTGCTGCACATTTTCTGGCAAATCTCTTTTGCCTGATCTCTAGGATATTGTTCTAAAGACTGAATGTCTTTAATTACTTTTTGAACCTGCGGAGATGAAGAAGCAATTTCTACAACGTCAATTTTAGATATTTCCTGCCTTATAAAATCAAGTCTTTTTTGCACCTCGTTTGCCGGAAGAGATAAAACTGATTTTATACCGCTGTTATCAATTGGGTTTGGCTCTTCTTTCGTACTAGCTCCCTCTACCTGGCTCTTTGGCTGGTTATTGGTAAATTTTAAAGAAACGCTGTTTGCATCTTTACTCAGAATAATTTTTTTGGTTGCGTAACCGGCTAATACAATTAAAATAGATGTTACTAGCAGTACTATGAAGATTTTCTTTTTGTCCCAAACTTCTTCACTGGTATTTATTTCCTGCATGAGGTTATTGTAGGCAATAACGTAAACTTTTGCAAACTAAAATTAAAAGGTTATTTAATTAGTTGTTTCACCTTTTTTACAATACTTGCGGCATTAATACCAGCATCGGCAAGAAGTTCATCTTTAAGACCTGAACGAGAGATGTGGTCAACTGCCATTTTTTCAACTATTGCGCCGTTTTTTGATAAAGCAGATAAAACAAAATCCCCTAAGCCTCCATGCTCAAAATGATCCTCAACGGTAATAATGACGTTCTTTTTTGTTTCCGATATGCATTTTATAAGAGTCTTTTGATCGATAGGTTTAATTGAATAGCAATCAACAACCCGTATCATGATTCCTTTTTCTTTGAGGATATCGTACGCTTTTAATGCTTCGTGAACAGTAATTCCTGCCGCAACTACGGTAAGTAAATCAATTTTAGATTTTTTAAGAATTTTTGATCCACCTATAGAAAACGATTCGTCCATATCGTAAAGAACAGGTGTTTTTGGCCGCAGTGTTCGAAGGTACGATATTCCAACATGCAATACAAGTTGTGGAATAAGTTTTGCAGTCGACACAGCATCCGAAGGATGAAGCACGATTGAGTCAGGAAGCGTACCGAACATGGCAATATCTTCTAGTCCCATTTGTGATGGCCCGTCTTCACCAATAGAAACGCCGGCATGTGAACCGACAAATTTAATATTAGCTCTTGAAATGGAAGACATTCTTATTTGATCAAAAGCTCTTGTTAGAAAGGCAGCAAATGTTGCAGCGAATGGAATCTTTCCCTGTGTAGACAAGCCAACCGCTATCCCAACCATATTCTGTTCTGCAATAAAACATTGTATAAATTGATCCGGTAGCTCTTTTTTAAATTTATTCACACCGGTAGAATTGGAAACATCGGCGTCAAGCGAATAAACACTTTTATTTAATTTTCCAATTGCTGCTAATACATCTCCAAAAGCTTCCCTGGTAGAAACTTCGCTACCTATGTTATATGAATTTTTATCTTCAAAAGCTAGTGTTTTTAAATTTCTCTTAGAGTTTATTTTCTTTTGAGGTTTTCTAAGATTAAAAAGTATGGGGCTTTTCTCTATTTTTTCATCTACAGGAAGTTCGCTTAAAGCTTTTTCTAACTCTTCTTTACTTAAAGGTTTACCATGTAAATCTTCTCTACCCTCTAAAAACGAAACTCCTTTGCCCTTAACTGTATTAGCAATTATCATAACCGGTTTTTCTGTTTTATTATTAATAGCATCCTTAAAAGCATCATCAATTTGATAAAAATCATGTCCGTCAATAACTAGAGTCTTAAAACCTATTGAAGAAAAAATGTTTTGATATTTTTTAACATCATGACCAAACATTGTTTTACCTCTTAGCTCCAATCCATTAACGTCTAGAATTGCAATAAGATTATTAAGATTGTAATAAGAAGCAAAGCTAGCAGCTTCGTAAATTTGTCCCTCTTCACATTCCCCATCTCCCAAAAGCACATATACCTTTGGCATATTTGCTATTTGAAATTTGCTATTTGAAATTTGTGCTTTCAGCGCATATGCCATTCCTGCTCCAATCGATAGTCCTTGCCCTAAAGAACCTGTTGCTGCATCTGCATAAGGAAAATTGGGCGTAGGATGGCCTTCGAGTCTGCTTCCATATTTGCGTAGATTTAATAGTTCCTTTAATGGAAAAGCGCCGGTTAATGCAAAAAGTGTGTATAGCAAAGGCGCAGCATGACCTTTGGAAAAAATCAATTTATCATTATTGGGATTTTTAGGATATTTAATGTCATAATTAAAATACTTTTCAAACAGAATTGTTGTTATCTCTACTGGAGACAAGCAAGAAGTGGGATGTCCGGATCCTACCTCGGTTGTTGATATTAAAGACCATTTTCTTATAAGTGCTGCCTTATTCTTTAATTCTTCTATGTTTAGCATTTCAAAAATAATATATTTGTTATAATTCATTTATGGATTATTTTCAAGCGGCAATTTTAAGCATTGTTGAAGGAATAACCGAATTTCTCCCAATTTCCTCTACAGGCCATTTAGTTTTAGCCTCAAAACTTTTAAACCTCCCGCAAACAGATTTTGTAAAAAGCTTTGAAATAATCATTCAGCTTGGCGCAATCTTAGCAGTTATTGTTTTATATTGGAAAATTATTATTAATAAGAATGTTTGGAAAATAGTTTTCGCTGCTTTTTTACCAACTGCAATCATTGGATTTACTCTATACAAACTGGTAAAAAATATTTTATTAGGAAACTCTCAGATAACACTTCTGGCACTTTTTATAGGTGGAGTTATACTTATATTTTTAGAATTAATCTATAAAGAAAAAGAGCACCATGTAGATAAAATTGAAAATATAAGCTTAAAGAATGCATTCTTAATTGGGCTTTTTCAATCAATTTCAATTATTCCCGGCGTTTCCCGTGCTGCTGCGACTATTATAGGAGCATTGTTTATGGGGACAAAACGCAAAACTTCTGTTGAGTTTTCTTTTCTGCTTGCAATTCCAACTATGCTTGCCGCAACTGGGCTAGATTTAATCAAGAATAATTTTTCTTTTTCAACTTCTGAACTTTCTTTACTTTTAGTTGGATTTATCGGGTCTTTTGTTGTTGCCATTTTGGCTGTTAAGTTTTTTTTAAAAGTTATTCAAACCCATACGTTTATTCCTTTTGGTATTTATAGAATTGCTTTAGCGCTTCTCTTTTGGCTAACCATAAAATAATGAATACATTTCAAAAAATCTATACTGTTGTCTCAAAAATTCCTAAGGGAAAAATAATGACTTATGGACAAGTTGCAAAAATTGCAAAAACAACGCCTCGTGTTGTTGGCTTTGCTCTGCGGGCAAATAAAGATCCGCAACATATTCCTTGCCATAGAGTAGTAAGCAGCAAAGGTGAACTCACCGGCTACGCGTTTGGAGGAATAAAAAGAAAAAAAGAAATTTTGGAAAAAGAAGGCGTACAATTTATCAACAATCAAACAGTTAATCTTAAAGAAAGCCTTTTAATTTAACTTTTTTCCAGAGATTTCCACAAATATCTACAGGCTACTGCGCGGTAAGGTTTCCAGCTAATGGAAATTTCTTCTATTTTCTTTTTATCTTTCCTGTCAACGCCGTATAGCTTTGATACAGCAGCACAAAGTCCTAAGTCACCAATTGAATTTTTGAACAATTTTTTAAATCGAGTAAATATTGTATCCCCAGCTTTTTTATAACCGGATCTCTACTTAAATATTTTATTGCTTCTTTAGCTATTTCCATACCCTATTATAAACTATAACACTTTTTGGCTCTGGTTTTGGCTTTTGAACATTTAAAAAACGCTCCTTTTAATTTCCGGTCTTTAATTTCTAATATCTAATGAAGAAGAGTATGTGCTACATGCTTGCGTTTGGATCACCAAGAAGAACCTGATATTTTCTATTTATCCATAGATATGGCGCTGCATCCTTTTGAGCCGATGTTGCTCTTGTAGAAATCATATAAGAGAAATTACGAACCATAGACTCTTGTGATTTTCTATAAGCATCTTTGGCTGTATTACCTTTAAGAAAAGACATGGGGATTAGATTTGAAGGAGAAATAAATAATTTAGCGATATTATCTTGCAATGGATGAGCTATGCTTGAATCTGAATAACAAATTGTATATTTCTTTTTATACCCAATAAAAGCGAGTGTATTATTATTTATACATAACTGTCCTAAATTTTCTGCAGCATCACAGCTTCTTGCATAGACAATCTTCTTTTTAAGTAATTTTTCATTTTTATTAGCTACCACTAATGGTTCGTTGTTATAGCCTGTTATAACATCTTGGTTTCCGTGTCCATTGAAAAATACTAAAATAGGCTCATTTTTAACCATATAGCTTGTAAATATTTTTTCATTGGCTCTTTTGCCTAATAAATCCAATACTTTTATATTTTTCCTCTTCGCAAGATTTATTACATATTCACTCCATTGAAATAAATATGTAGTTATAAGATCGTGGTCGGGTCGTGTAATAAGAATTGCTTTACTCATGAGGAAGATTGATAAATTGCTCCTGATGCCATATCTCTAAGATATTCCATTTGTATTTCCATTATTTCTTTACCAACCTCATTTCCTGCTTTTACATTTTCTATCATTTCCGTTTTTGTATATTCTGTTGATCCAATCGCAATTCTCAAATCATCAGAGGCAGCCATAATTCGCGCTAAGACAAGTTTTTTAATATCTTCTTGTATTTTGGGATTTGAATTTTTCTCCATTTGTCTATTTTTATTTTTACTCATTTTAGAATTCCTAATTCAACTAATTTTTCTAGAATTTCTTTTCCTTTATTGGTGTTATTTTCAATTTCAATTTTTGCTGCATTCCAGGTTAGCGGTTCATCATCTACTACTACAACAATTTCCGTTCTTTGCCCAAGAGGTAAATTAGCATATATTTGTAGAAATTTAGTTTGAAGATTCATAGCTTACGGCTGCTTTCTAACTGAATTATATGTAAGAGATATATAAAATACAATAGGTATTCAGTAAGAATAAAGCAAGCGGAGATTCTTAAGTCATCCCGACATTTCAATCTCAATCTCTATTAAACAACCTAAGATATTTTAAGGTATTCTTAAGTCTTCAAGGAAAATATAAACCTTTTAGAATTAAAGGCCAAGAGTGCAATTATATTAAAAATTATCAATCTTTCCATCCCAACTTTTAATTTCTTTTATATCGGTTGGGGTTAACTTGAACCATTCTCCATTAGTATTTTTATCCTTAAGCTTTTCATGTAAATATTTTTCTATAATTCTTGGATAATGCGTTTTTATACAATGAACAGGTTTTAATTTTTCAGGAGACAAGGTAGCAAGCTGTATACCTCTTTGGATAGGATTCTCGCTAATTCCAATTTTATATTCAGAACGGCTTCCATTCTTGTAAATATAAACATAACCTAAATCTTTTTTTTCTTCTTTTCGAGAACTAGTAGTTTCCAATACTGAATTACATATTTTTATAACATCTTCATAGTTTTTTTTCGTATCTATATATTCTAGAATGCTTTCTGCTATTCCTCTTACCAATCCAAATTTTTTATAAAAAGTTGCCGATGCTGGAAAACTTGGATCACCATAATGTTTAACATCTAATTCTCCACGAGTTGGCCAACTTTTATCTTTTCTGATCATTTTTATAAATTCTTTAAGTAAAAACTCTTTATTATATTTAGTTTTATCGAATTTGTTAGGAGTTAATTTTGCTTTTCTTACAAGATAACCATATGAAGGAAAACCGAGCTTTTGGAGAGGATATAACTTCATACCACTTTCTTGGTAAAAAACCTTTTCACTAGGAGTTGAACCTAATTTCGTAGCAAGTTTTTGAATATAATTAATTGCCTCCTTCTGGGATTTTAAAAGATAAGTCTTCATCATAATCTCCTTCTTTATCACATTCATAACATAATTTTAAACATTTGTCAATAAAACTTCTAGTAGTCTAATAATTATATTTATTGGGGGGGGGAAATAAATAATTTCAAGGGAATTTTATTAATGTCGTACAATGGTTGTGTTTACGAAGGAGATTTAAGGACTTAGGAAACGAGGGGTTTTAGTTTTTGAAATCTTCACGAAGTAAGGGGAGATAAATATTTGGAAATCGAAGACCGGCGGCAGGATGAAAAGTTAAAAAATATTTCTTATTATCTTTTTTTATTATTTTCCCATGCTCTTTTGTAATTGGAATTTTTTCCTGAAGCACTCCCTGTGCGGCCACACTACCTAAAAGAACAATAATTTTTGGATTGATGACTAATAGCTGTTTCATGAGATGGATACGACCATGTGCGATGTCAGAGCTTGAAGGAGTACCGCGGTCGGGTAAATATTTTACAGGACTTGTGATGTACACGTCTTCTTCTTTAAGTCCGCTGTCTTGAATGAGTGAGCGAAGAAGTTTGCCTGATCGTCCAACAAAGGGCCTTCCCGTTTTTGCTTCTTCTCTCCCTGGGGCCTCACCTATAAAGGCAATATCTGCGTCCGGATTACCTTCGCCCACAACTGCCTTCCCACTCTTTCCTTCTTTACACACTTCACACTTCTCGATTTCTTTAGCTATAATTTTAAGAACAGATTTTTTGTCGATCACGTTTTAAAGAGGATTATAACAGTATTTTATTCTTTTTTCTCTTTTGCTTCTCTTATGTCTTTATGCAGTTCTTTTTTTAACTCCTCTGCTGATTTTTTAATTTTTTCTTCGATGTTTTCTATCTTTTCATTGAGTAGCTCCCAGATTTTATCGTGTTGATCGGAATGAAGATGCTGCAGAAACACTAGCTTATCTTCTTCTGAAAGCTCAGAAAGAATTGTGTCCGTAATCACATGATGTAATTGTGATTCCGCAAGAGATACAAGCTCCACTCGCTCATCTTGCGATAAATTCATATCGCCTAATTCAAGCGAAATAACCGATGTTTCAACAAGATGGCTGTAAAAATGCTTTCTTTTCATATTTTATTTCATGCTAATTGGACCCAGCGGGACTTTATCTTCCGGATCATCAATAAAAAAGTATAACACAGCGCCTTTTATTGATCCATCAAAACGCTCTAAATAATGCATAATTTCCGGTGACCCTCCCAAGTGCTTACCAGTCCAAACTGCAGGTCCGGCGTCGCCAATAACTGCAATAATCGCTTTTCCGTTATCGGGATTTACGACAATCATTTTCCTATATTTAAAAAAATCTCTATATTCGGCAAACCTTTTATTAAAGTCTACTGAAAGAAATGTTTGAACAGCTATATAATATTTTTCCCTAAGCCTATCTTTCTCTGTCATCTCCATGGATGATTGCGTAAAATATCCCCAAGCTCCAAGTCCTGGAGCCATACCTGACGAATAATATAATTTTGATTCTTCCTCCGAATCAAAATGAGCAGAGATATTATCACCAGGAAAACGCGCTAAATGCTGTTCTGCGCCAATTAATCCATAACTTCTATTAAGCCTTTTTCCATCAATCTCTGCCTTAACTTTTACCCCAAAGCTTCTGGTTAATATTTCTGTAATAGTTTGCTCTTCCTTCGAAGTTAAAGATCTTAATTCGAAAGGCAATAATTTAACTAAGTCTGTAATTAAAAAAATATTTTTATCCAATTCTTTTGCAGATGCTTGATTAGCAACCAATAAAGAGGGAACTGATGGAAGCTTGTATGCCGTAGGAGAGGTAAGAAGCAAAAATCCGCTTAACGACCCCACTGCCAATTGCCTAGCATTACTAAAAGCTTCTTCAAGAGAACTTCTATGTTTGCTCCAAAGATTTTCCTGTAAATTCTTTTGACGAACAGTCCATTTACTTTTTAGATGTTCAAACTGTGGCTTTTTGTTTTGAGATGGCACTCTTTAAGAGTAGTATATTTTTATTTACGCTGTCAAACTTTCCGTTTTTACAATCACTTCCTCTTCTCCTTTAATGTCCATATAGTATAATTAAAAACAAACTATATGAGGCTTGTGTTATTTTTGTCCTCGTTGCTTATTTCTATAATTCTTGGAGAGCTCTTCCTGCGAGTCTTAAATCAACCTCCAGAGTTAAGTAGAAAATATAAGGTTAATTATGCTTCATGGATGTTACAGTATGGAAAACTAAATTCCAGCGGATACCGCGACTCAGAACACACTTTAGAAAAGCCTAAAGACACTTTTAGAATTTACTTTTTAGGAGATTCCTTTACTTACGGACTATTGTTAAATAACCCAAATGATACTCTCCCTAAAAAAATTGAAAAATATTTAAGCAACAAATTAACTAAAAAAGTAGAAACCATAAATGCTGCTTTCCCGGGTTTTAACATTAATGACGAGGTAAATAGATTTTTATGGGAAGGAAAATATTACCATCCAGATTTGGTTGTTTTGGGATTAAATTATGACGAAGCCAATATAAGTAATGTAGGGTTAGAAAATATAGAAGCAAATGTTCCCCTTTGGATAAAAAGGTCAAGATGGTATCAAATTTTGATAGGAGGATACCTTAGAAATATTGCAGAAACAAATTACAGAAAATATATTCTTTCCATTTATGAAGATAAAAATTCAAAAGACTGGAAAAAATTTTCTCAAAAAGTTTTATTGTTAAAAAACGAAGCCGAAAAAATAAATGCTTCGCTTGCTCTTGTTATTTTTCCTCAAATATATCCTAAAAAACCAAATCAATCATATAGCTTCTATGCGTATAATAAACGTTTTCGTGAGTTTGGGAGGAAAAACAATATCATTATAATTGATTCTTTAGAAAAGACGCTTGCGTATAAAAATAAACAAGATCTGGTTTTTAGTCCCATGGATTCTCACCCGACACCGGAAATGAATAGATTAGCTGCCGAAAGTTTTTTGGAGCAATTTAATATTCAGGAGTATATAAATAAGCAAATTCCATTTCAGCCGGATGCAAAAACTTTTTCTCTTACTACTACTAACAATAACTTGGGAAATTATATTCTTATTAAGAATATTTATTCAAATAATTATTTCCCTTGGTTATATTTTGAGGAAAAAAATATTGATCATCAAGAATTTCCTACAAAAAATTTGTCTTCGCAATATAGGTTTCCCGATAAAATAATTACAGGAAAAAACAACGGTAATGGAATAGAATTAATATATCATGTTTATCCACAAAAACCAGGCATTATTATTCTTCCTCAAAAAATATATGGACTCACCATCACAGGAATAAACAGGATTATACCTGTTTCAGACATAGACAATGGACCATTATATGCGGATATTATCTCAATTATTAAAAAAAATAATAATATAATTATAAATTATAAAAATGAGAATTTTTACCGCGCATTTAGATTTAATCTAAGTATTAATGCGCATGAGCTTAATATTAAAACTGATGGAAAAATCGATAATATAACAAAAAATATTTTGCTGGAAAAAGTTAATCCAAAAATAAGCAATCAGATTATTTTTCCTATTACCGATAAAATAACACTTACTCCAAATTATCAAGAATCAACCAGTAAAAATTACCCATATGCATTCATAGATGGCGTTCTTACAGAAATCAAGAAAATAAAGCAAGATAAAAAAACCGTAAGTTTAATTTTTGAAAAAGATATTAAAGAAGGACAAAAAATAAGCTTTTATTATTTCGGTAATTCTCCGCTTGATGATAACGATCACTTAACTATTGCGTATGAACAATAGGCTTATTTATGTTTGTATACAAATGCGAGACCTGCGCTATCTGCTTTAACTGTATAAACAAGATAGTAATCTTTTTGTAATACATTGCTATCAAAACCATTTCTTATTATTGAGTAGTAGTTAACAACTACATAATCATAGGATTTATCCAATTCAAATTTTAAGAAATTAAGTCCATTAACTGGTTTAAACGTATGCGGCGGATTTAGATTATATCCAACCACAGAACCTTTCGGGGCAATTTTTTCTAAATACAAAGATGTCTCGCGCAACCCCTCACCTGATCCATCCATTAGAAAAAGTTTTTTATTGTAAACATTCTTTGCTCCTCCGACTAAGATATTAAAATAATCAAAATAGTATGGAGTGATTCTAGCTAAAACAATAACTAAATAGAAAAAAAGTATCAGTAAAGAAAACAACTTAATCTTAATGCTCTGAGTAAATTTTTCTAAAAGAAAATTAAACCCTATCCCAACCAAAAGAGAAAAAGGAGCATATGCTTGAATAATATATTTAACTCCTCCTTGACGGGTATTTTGAAAAGATAAAAGAAAAGGCGTAATAAACCAAACAATTAGAACATACATTAAATATTTATTTTTATAATTACTTTTTAAACCTATAAAAAAAAGTATCAAAAGAAGAAAAGGTGTCATGATTAAAAATAAAAAATAGAAATATACAATAGGAGAACCCATCATCCTGCCAAAAAAAACTTCAGGTGTTGGTCCAACTTTTCCTGACAACCATAGATTATAAGTGGAACCAGTAAATTCTTTAAGATAAAACCAAGGCATAGGCCATAAGATAAAATAAGTTACAAACGCTACCGCAAAAATGTAGATTATTTTTAGCATGACTTTTTTTTTATTTGTTATTTTGGATGAGTATTTATTCCAAAAATAATAAATGCTCAAAAATAAAGGAACTAATAAAACATTAGGTTGTTTTACCTCTACCGACATTCCTAACATTAATCCAGTTAAAATAAGTGCTTTTATTGATTGCTTCTTCAAAAAATAAACAAATGAATAGACCGACGCCGTAAAGAAAAACATAGTAAATGATTCATAAGTAACTCGCTGCGATAGACCTACAAAGTAAGGGATTGAAGATAATACCAATGCCGCTGTCAACCCAACAAATGGAGAAATATATTTCCATCCAAAAAGAAACACAAGCATAACCGCCAATGAGGAAACAAAAACAGATATTAATCTTGTATGGTTAAGATCATATGTAAATATAGGTGCTCCCTTTTTTCCAAGATATTCTGGTATTGCTGAAGGAGAAAATCTTATAAAATCAAAATAGGATGCAATACCATAAAAATAATTAATCAAAGGTGGATGATCATATGAATCAACCCAATAGCGATTACTGAAGTCACCTTTCTTGATTAATTCTATTAAATTATACCCTTTTTCTGTAAGCGCACCCTCTTCCCATGTTCTTCCCATCTCATTCAGATTCCACAATCTCAAAGCAACTGCAATTAAAAATACAATAATCGCGCAAATAACTTTATATTTTTTCATACTTTCTAATCAAAGCCCTCAGGAATTGAGTATAAATGACAGATTTTAACCAGTGCAATCTTTTCAAATAACATTCAGCTGGTTCCTTAACTTGGAAAATTTTCTCAAATATTTTTTTTGGTATGAATTTTACTGTACCCATAAACTCTTCACCTCCTCACTTTCTACCTCTATTTTTATCTTAATCGTTGAGTAGAGAATATGTGTCTAGTTTAATGGGTACCTGCCTTTTAAAAGTTCCGTCTTTGTCCCAATTGCGGAGAGTATTTGGATGTACCTGAAGAAGTTTTACGGCTTCACCAATGGTAATAAGCTTAAGGGAAGAAATTGCTTTTTTCTTCATATATTCCCAAAAGCATATTACAAAATTTAACAATCTATTACAATAGTTAATAATATTAAAAGGGTAACGCGTCGGGATTTAATTTGGATAGTGGCATTTTTTGTATTTTTTGCCGCTTCCGCACCAACAGGGATCGTTGCGGCCAAGTTTACCTTTAGTACTTAGGGATTTGTTATTAGAGCTTAGTTGAGAAGAACTCTTATTAACCTCCAACCTCTGATTTACTAATTTACTATTTGACGATTCTGATATGCCTGATTCTGTACCTGCGGCGTGAGTAACAATATGCTGATGTTGGGGCATTTCCGGAGACTGTTGTACCTGTATTTTGTAAATCCTATGGGCAATCTGATCATCAATACCAACCATTAACTGTTCAAACATTCTGAACGCCTCGTTTTTGTATTCAACTAAAGGATCGCGCTGACCATAACCTCTTAAACCAATTCCCTGACGAAGATTTTCTACTGCGTCTAAATGATCCATCCACAAATTATCCATAACCGAAAGGGTAACGTAGCGCTCAATTTGTCTCATAATGTCTTCTCCTAATTGCTCCTCCCTTTTTTGATAAATATCTTCTGCAATTTTGGTTAAAAATTCCTCTCTGGATTCAATTGTATGCAATTGCTGAAGTTGTATTACAAGCTGTTTTTGCGACTGCTCATCAAAAGGAATAATTGTAGAAAATTCAGAAGCTATTTTTTCTTCGGCATTTGTTTCTTCATAATCTTGTACGCTGTTTACATTCACAAGTGCAGCAATATTGTTTTTAATTTTTTCTAACGTCTCTTCTTTTAAAGAGGTATTTGAATCTGCTGCTTGCGCTTCTAAAACTTTTCTTCTAGAAGAATAGATTATTTCTCTTTGCTTATTTAAAACATCATCATACTCAACCAAATGTTTTCTAATGTCAAAATTAAATCCTTCTACTTTAATTTGAGCTTGCTCAATTGCACGGGAAACTATTGCATGTTCAAGCGGCACATCTTCCGGCATGTTAAAACGGGTCATAAGATTTGCAATTGTTTCTCCGCCAAAAAGCCGCATAATTTCATCATCCAGCGCCACAAAAAAACGGGATGTACCGGGGTCTCCTTGTCTACCGGAACGTCCTCTTAACTGGTTGTCAATGCGTCTTGCTTCGTGTCTTTCTGTTCCAATAACGTACAATCCACCTGCTTTTAGCACATCTTTGTGATTTTTCTCCCACTGCTCCCATTCTTTTGTATTCTGCTTTATAGAGCCGTCTTCGTACTTTGGGCTGTCTCCACCCAAAATAATATCAACACCCCTTCCCGCCATATTTGTTGCGACAGTAACTGCGCCTTTTTTTCCAGCCATTGCAATTATCTCCGCTTCTCTTTCGTGATTTTTAGCATTTAATACTTCGTGTTTTATGCCTCTTCTTCTTAAAAGCTCCGAAATAATTTCATTTTTTTCTATTGACGTTGTGCCAACCAATACCGGCTGGCCTTTTTTATGCGCTTCTTCTATTTCTTTTGCAACTGCCGATAACTTTGCTCTGCCGGTTTTATAAACAGCATCTGCTAAATCTAGCCTAACCATAGGATTATTCGTTGGAATAACCACGACATCAAGTTTATAAATTTTATGAAATTCTTCTGATTCAGTTGCTGCTGTCCCTGTCATACCGGCTAGTTTTTCGTACATGCGGAAATAATTCTGCAAAGATACCGTTGCAAGAGTTTTTGATTCTCTTTGAATCGTAACGCTTTCTTTTGCTTCTATTGCCTGATGTAATCCCTCCGAAAGTCTTCTACCAACCATTAATCTTCCTGTAAATTCATCAACCAAAATAACCTGATTTTCTTTAACTATATAATCTTTTTCTTTGTGAAAAAGTGTTTTTGCCTTAAGTGCTGCTTCTAAGTGGTAAACCGTATCAAAATCTTTTTCGTAGATATTGGCGACGCCGTACATTTTTTCGATTTTTGCAATGCCATGGTCGGTTAAATGAGCTGTTTTTAGTTTTTCGTCAACTTTAAAATCAATATTTGAAGTTAATTTTTCTACTAACTTTGCGTATTCATAATATTTTTGCGTCGGCTCTGCCTCCGGAGCAGAAATAATATGAGGAGTTCTGGCTTCGTCAATTAAAACCGAATCAACTTCGTCTATAACGGCAAAGTAATGACCTCTTTGTGTAACCTCTGAAATATCTGATGCCATATTATCTCTTAAATAATCAAAACCAAATTCCGAATTAATGCCATAAACAATATCCGCCTGGTATGCTTCTTTTCTGGAAATTGGTTTTAAATGAGCCAGTCTAAAATCATTAACATCTTTGTTTTGAAACTCCGGATCAAAAATAAATGACTGTTCGCTGATAATCGAAGATACAGATAAACCAAGCAGATTAAATATCGGTCCCATCCATCCAGCGTCTCGTCTTGCCAAATAATCATTAACAGTAACCAAATGAACATTTTTACCTGTTAACGCGTGAAGATATAAGGCGGGAATTGCGCTAAGAGTTTTTCCCTCTCCTGTTTTTTGCTCGGCAATTTTTCCATGAGCAAGAGTTATTGCTGCCATTAATTGCACATCAAAATGTCTTTGTCCAATTGTTCTTTTTGCAGCTTCTCTAACAAGTGCAAATGCCTCCGGCAGTATTAAATCAAGAGATTCCCCGCTTGCAATTCTTTCTTTAAATTCCTGAGTCTTTTTGGAGAAATCTTTTTCTTTTACTTTCTTAGATTTTTCTTCAAATGCGGTAATCTCCTCTACAATCGGTTGTAGTTTGGATATTTCTCTTTCGTTTGAATTAAAAATTTTTCCAATAAACGGAATCATATACACTTATATTTTACCACAATTAAGACTATATCCGAAAAAACCCCTCACCAATTTGATGAGGGGTTTACCAACTGATCAATTGGTAACAATCATGTGTACCAATCTATTTCTTCTTCTTCTTTTTCTTTGCCATGGATGAATTCACCTACCTTTTGTTTCTTTATCTTCCATGGCCTTTGGACAGATCCTCGGGCAGAAAGATAAATAATGATATATAAATCGTGGAATATTTTTTAAATTTTGTCAAGCATTTTTCTTTGCTTCAAAAGTATAAGTTTAGATTGCAATGACGACAAAAATCACAAAATGAAATTATTGCATTTTTGTTACAGTTTTTTAATATTTCGAGGCTAAAAAAATTAAAATTTTCAAAGCTAAAATTTTTTAAATTTTTCAATTGCTGTATTTTTTTTTATTTCTTATGATATAAAAAATAAAAATTTAACAATTAAGTAGAATTATTTCTGAGGTTTAATAATAGTTTTACCGATGTATTTTTGTAAAACTTGCGGAGTAATAACTGATCCGTCTTCCTGTTGATAATTTTCCAAAATTGCAATAATTGTTCGACCAATTGCAAAAGCAGTACCATTTAATATATTTGCAAACTTTTTATCACTACCATCCTGATATTTTATATTTAATCTTCGTGATTGAAAATCTGTTATTGTTGATGCAGATGTTACCTCGCGATATTTATTCTGTCCTGGCATCCATGCTTCTATATCATACTTTCTTGCTTGAACAAAACCAACATCACCGGTACACATTTTAACTACTTGATAAGGAATATCAAGATTCTGAAACAATTTTTCCTCAAGCGATAAAAGATAATCATGTTCGGTATCGTCTTTTCCTTCTTCAACAAATGATACCATTTCGACTTTATCAAATTGATGTACTCGTAAAATGCCTTTTGTATCCTTACCATAACTTCCTGCCTCACGTCGAAACGCAGACGAAAACCCAACATATCTTAATGGTAAATTTTTCTTTTGTAAAACCTCGTCTTTATGCATTGTAACAACGGTGTGCTCTGCCGTGCCAACAAGCATCAAATCGTCTTTCTCTAAATAAAAAATGTCCTCATCAGCACCATGCTCCATATATCCAAGCGCCTTCATTACGTCTCGTTTTATTAATGTTGGTGGAATAATTGGCGTAAATCCTTCTTTAACTAAAGTTTCAAATGCGTACTGAATAAGAGCAAACTCTAGAAGTACAGCATCATTTTTTAAATAATTAAATCTTGCTCCAGAAACTTTTGTTGCCCTTTCGATATCTATAATATCTAAAATCTGACCAAGCTCTACATGATCACGGGGAGTAAAATTGAATTTTTTGGGCTCTTTGTATTTTTTTATAACTTCATTTTCTGTTTCATCTTTACCAACTTTAACATCATCTTTTGAAATATTTGGTATTTTGTATAACCAATTTTTTAATTCTTCTTCAACTGCTTTTAATGCATGTTCTTCTTTTTCTAATTGATCTTTTAGCTGCTTACCTTTTTCTATCTGTTCTTCTGTTGGTTTTCCTTTTATATTTTCGTTGAACTTATTTCGTTCTTCCCGCAGTTTTTGCACCTGAAGCAATAACTCGCGATGTTTCCTATCAATTTCCAAAAGATGGTTGACGTCGATTTCAACACCTTTATTTTTTGCCGCTTCCTGAACTTTTTGTGCATTTTCCCTGATGATTTTAATATCTACCATAATTCTTAATTCCTTATTCCTAATTCGTTTTTAATGATTAGCTTTAATTTCTGTATTGCTTTATATCTATGATTATAAATCTTTTGCTCGTCATTGGTCAATTCGCTTTCGTGGTAAAACTTTTTGATTTTTGGAAGATAGAAAAATGAACGATATGGATAGCCTTTAATCAGTTTTTGATGTGGTTGAGAAACAATAATTCCCTCCACCTCTCCTTTTACGCTCCAGACTTTTCCGTTTGGCAGCGCAAAAGAAATTACAGTTTTAAAAAATGCTTTTCTGTTACTGTCCGGCAATTCTTTTGAAACTTTTAACATGTGGCCAAGTAATTCCTGATCGCTTGCTTCATGCCCTAACCAACGTCTTGAATGAATCCCAGGCTCTCCCCCAAGCGCGGATATCTCAATTCCTCCATCATCTGCAATTGTTGGTAACCCAGAAAGCTTAGAATAAAACAGCGCTTTTTTTTGTGAATTTTGTTTATATGTTTTGCCTGTCTCCTCTAAGCCTTGAGTAATATTGATATCTGAGAGAGAAACAAGTTTAAGCGGCAAATCGGAAAGAAAATTTTTGATCTCACTGAACTTCCCTTTATTTTTTGTGGCAATCAAAAGTCTTCTTTTCCTCATATAATGAATACTCCTCGCAGCAAGCTGCGAGGTATCACAAGTCCAGACTTAGCTGGTCTTTATGAATAACAATGTATTCTTTCTCCTTTCCTTGGTTTTT
>JACPAR010000027.1 GCA_016180725.1 Candidatus Levyibacteriota bacterium
CCAGACGATATTATTGGAAAAGAATTTCCGTTTATCTTCAATCTTGAGCCAAGAGTGATACGGGGCGTAGAAAGCCAGGGGATGATATTAGCAGTTAATGATAATGGAGAGATAGTTTTATTGTCACCGGATAAAGAGGTAGCAATTGGTTCAATTATAAGATAAGTTAATATTAAATTTGTTTTAGGCAATCTTAGATCTTTGTGGAAATTCTACAATAATTATTTCTTATGTGTTGGTTAGTATTCTCTTCATTGAAGTATGTTACTACATAGTAGTATACTTTAGATAGATGAAAAGATTAGAGAAGTTATCTAAGGCAGAGTTAGAAGATTTGGTTTTCGATTTAGTTAATGCTTTGGTTATGACTAATAGCGTTTCGGAAGCTGCATTATTTCTTCAGGATATTCTCACAAAGAAAGAAATGCAAACGTTAGGAAAAAGGCTTCGTATAGCAAAGCTTTTACTATCTGGTATGACTTATGAGGAAAAGGCTTCGTATAGCAAAGCTTTTACTATCTGGTATGACTTATGAGGAAATTGAGAAAAATCTTCATGTAAGTCATGGAACAGTTGCAAAAATTGCCGCTTGGTTATTCGAGAGAGGAGACGGATTTAGAAAAATAATCGAGAAACTTCCCCAAAATAAAGGCATTAAAAGGTGGGAAGAACGTTCTGATTGGGATCAATTTAAAAGACGTTATTCTTTGTATTTCTGGCCGGAGTTATTGCTGAAGGAGATAGTAAAAAATGCAAATAAAAGACAAAAAGAAAGAATAAAAGATGTGCTGGTAAAGTTAGATGGAAAAAGCGAGCTACACAGGAAGATAGAGCAGTTGTTAAAGTCTAATACTACATAGTAATAGACTATAGAGTAACTTTGAGTTTCAACGAAATAAGAGACGAAACAAGGATCGACCTGACATTACCCCACTTTGTATCTATTTCTTGTCATTCTGGTAAGCGAGGGACGAGCGCATCCAGAATCAAAAATAGATTCTGGAGCCCTCACGGTATTCGTCCCCAGAATGACGGAAGTAATTGTAGTAATTTGAAGCGAAAGTGGGGCAATGTCAGAGGATTGATAGGTTGATTTTTGAAGAAAGTTTTGCTATTATTTATTTTATAAAGCGTTAGAGTTTGGTTTCCTGCCAAACAATTCTTCGATATAACTCAGAAGAGCGTTGATTGCGATACTCAATAAAATAAGAGGTAAGCAATACGGAAGCAAACCGTAAAATAAAAGCAAAGTGTGTCGGCAACGGAGCACTCAACAAGAAGTTTTTTGTTATCGTTTGCTCCTCGCCACGGCGAGGATTTTTTATAGCAAGAAACTTAAAACAAGGTGGTACCGTCCTGAGTTAAATCGAGGGGCCCTTGTAAATTACTTAGTCAAATTTGTGATTAGGTGGTTTGCAAGGGCTTTTTTATGAAAATACTATCCGTTGAGTCATTAACAAAACTGATCAACCGTCGTGGGTTTAACAATTATCTCAGAGATCTTATGCAGGCTCTCAAACGTGATTTTAGTTGTTGGCAAGCATTTACTAAAATGCCTCGGCCGGCAATGCACGTACCGGGTGGCGTGTTAGAGCTCATGCCTATTTGTGATAACGAATTGTATTACACATTTAAATATGTGAATTGTCACCCAAAAAATCCATTTATTGGAAAGCAGACTGTAATTGCAACTGGACAATTATCGCAAATTGATACTGGGTATCCGTTGATGTTTAGCGAGATGACTATGCTTACTGCATTAAGGACTGCAGCAACATCGGCGCTGGCTACAGACTTAATGGCTCGTAATAATGCAAATAAGGTAGCGCTAATTGGTGCTGGTGCTCAAAGTGAATTTCAGGTTAGGGGATTACAATTAGTGCGTGACATTAAAGAAGTCCGTTACTTTGACGTTGATTCTAAAGCAATGGATAAATTTGAAAATAACATGTTTGGTAATTCATTTAAACTGGTGCGTTGTAAAAGCGCTCAACAGGCGGTAATTGGAGCAGACATAATTATTACTTGTACTGCCTGTAAAGCTCATGTTGATGTGATAAAAAATAACTGGATAGCTGCCGGAGTTCATATTAATGCTTTAGGTGGGGACACAGTTGGCAAAACGGAACTGGAATTAAGTATTTTAGAAAGATGCCGTATAGTGGTTGAATATTTTGATCAGTCTTTGGTTGAAGGAGAGATACAGCGGCTAAGTAAAACAGAGGCAAAAAAACTTGTGTATGCAGAAATGCACGAATTGATTACTGGTGTAAAAAAAGGTCGGGAAAATGACAGTGAAATAACCCTGTTTGATTCCGTTGGTATTGCATTAGAAGATTATTCTGTGCTTAGATTAACATACGAACTTTCAGAAAAATACAATATAGGCGCTAAGCTAAATATAACACCAGATTTAAAAGATCCAAAAGATTTAATATCTACATTAATAAAACAAAACACATTTCAAGAAAAATGATATACTAATGCTATATGAGATACTCAAAACTTTTTGGGAAAACTATTAAAGATACTCCAAGAGATGCGACGCTTGTTTCTCACAAACTTTTATATCAGGCAGGATATATTAGGGAAAGCACTGCCGGAAGATATTATCTTTTGCCCCTTGGTTTGGCTGTTCAGCAAAAAATTCAAAAAATTATTAAAGAAGAAATGGATAAGGCAGGCGCTCAGGAAATGATTACGCCAATACTTCATCCAAAAGAATTATGGAAAGAGACTAACAGAACAAATTCGGTAGGTTTTGAATTAATGAGCGTTAAAGACAGAAGCGAAATGGAATTTGTTTTGGGCGGAACTGCCGAGGAAATGCTGGTTGATTTGGTACGCAAATTCCAAGTAAGCTACAAAGATTTGCCATTTAATATGTATCAGTTTTCAACAAAATTCAGAGACGAAATGAGGGCTAGGGGAGGACTACTGCGGCTTCGTGAGTTTGTAATGAAAGACGCTTATTCTTTTCACGCAACAGAAGAAGATTTTAAAAAAGAATACCAAAAAATGAAGGACACTTACACAAAAATATTCAACCGTTTAGGGCTTAGGACCGTTATTGTTGAATCGGACAACGGCTATATTGGCGGAGAGTATTGCCACGAGTTTGTGGTTGAATCAGAAGCTGGGGAAAGTAGGTTTTTAACAACAGAAGACGGAAGTTACGCGGCCCACGAAGACGTTGCAGTTTTCAAACGCGATAATAAAAATATTGACGAAGAAGAAAAACCTTTGCAAGAAGTCGAAGCAGTCAGAGGAACAACAATGGAAGATGGCGTTAAACTTCATAAAAAACCTTTATGGCAACAGATCAAAGACGTGCTTTTTGTTGATGAAAACGGAAGGTTTATTTTGGCAATTATCCGAGGTGATTATGATGTTAATGAAGTAAAGTTAATGCATTCAGTTAAAGCATATAGACTTCGTCATGCAACAGAAAATGAAATCCGGGAAAAAATTCACTCAGAGCCCGGTTTTATTTCGCCGGTTGGAATTAAAGAAATTATAGAAAAAAATATAGAGCTTATTATTGTTGCGGATTCGTCACTCAGAACAATTAAAAATGCTTACGGTGGAGCAAATAAAAAGCATCGGGATCTATTCAATATAAACATTGACCGCGATTATAAAGTGGATTCAGAAGGGGATATTGCGCTGGCAAAGGAAGGTTTCGAAACAAAAGACGGAAAAAAATTAATCGCTAAAAAAGGCATAGAGGTTGGGAATATTTTCCAGTTAGGATTTCATTACTCATCTAAAATGAAGGGGGCAGAATTTACAGATATAAACGGAAAGAAAAAGCCTTATTACATGGGTTGTTATGGAATTGGATTGGCAAGAACAATGGCAACGATTATCGAAGTTTCGCATGATGATAAAGGAATTGTATGGACAGAAGCAATTACGCCATATAAAGTACATCTAATAGAAATTCAAAATTCAAAATTAAAAATTTCAGGGGACGAAATATACAAAAAATTACAGGATGCCGGTATTGAAATTCTTTACGACGATAGAGATGTTAGTGCCGGAGAAAAATTTGCCGATGCGGATTTAATTGGTATTCCTGTTAGGTTAGTAGTTTCAGAAAAAACGCTTCGACAAAGCTCAGGGCAAGCCGGCGAAAAAATAGAGTGGAAAAAGAGGAACGAAGACAAAACTGAACTTTTAAGCCTCGAACAGATACTCAAAAGAGTGAAGTAGCCATAACTTATTTAAAGAAATTTTATTGGGGGAGGAAAGGAAGAGAAACACCAAAAAATTTAACCCAAAAAAGAGCATAGACGACAAAAAAAACTAGCATTCCAAGCACGATAATCAGAGGAGAAATTCCATGCTTTTTTTGCTCTGGCGCAACAAATCCGCTTATTGGTATTTTCGACTCAACAGAAGCCGTAGGTTGAGAGGGAATTGGTTCGGGTGTAACCGCCATAACCGGTTCTTGTGCGGCGGGTTGGGGAGCAACCGGTGTTACAGGATTTGTCATAGGAGATTGGGTTGGTTTCGGTATGGGATTAGCAGGAGGCGTTGACACGGGTACAACAGGTTCTGGTGCAGTCGGATTAGAAGTAGGAGAAGGCGGTGTTGGCGAAGGAATACTGGTTCCCATTACGCGGTTGTATGCTTCTTTTAGTTTTGGGTCAAGTTGTTTTGGATCCATATATTTATAGTAAATTTATCACATATATTTGTCAAGTGGTTATAGTATATTGTATACTTGTCCGAGATGAAAATTATTGTTACACATAATTCTCCAGATTGGGATGGAATTACCTCTATTTGGTTAATTAAGAGATTTTTAGCCGGATGGGAGAATACGGCACTGCGGTTTGTCCCGGCAGGAGAGCGTGTGGCGAATTCAAAATTCAAAATTCCCGCTTCGCAGCGAGGCGAGCAAAATTCAAAATTAGAAGAACCAATAGAAAGAATAGGGGATGATGAGGTTATTCAGGTAGACACGGGACTTGGGCCTTTAGATCATCATCAAACTTCCGACCAAAATGTTTGCGCGGCAAGTCTTACTTGGGACTATGTAAAACAAGTTCAAAGTTCAAAGTTCAACCCTTCGGCGTCGCTCAGGTCTTCGACTCCGAGGTCGCTCAGACGTTCGTCCCGAGGACTCAGTCCCGAGGGACTCGAGGAGGCAAGAGTTCAAAGTTCAAAAACTGAGAAGGTGAAAGATCAGGAAGAGGCTATAGATAGAATAGTTAGAATTGTTGTTGATATTGATCATTTTAAAGAAGTATTTTGGGAAAACCCAACAGCTGATTATCACGAATTCTCACTTATAAGTCTTCTTGACGGATTAAAACTGCAAAAACCGGATCAGGATGAATATTATGTTGAATTTGGTTTGCAGTGTTTGGACGGGGTACTTCATAGTTTTGAAAACAGAATTTGGGCGGAGAAAGAAATTAGAGAAAACGGAAAAGAATTTGAAACTCGGTTTGGAAAAGGTATTGGTTTTGAAACAATTAACGATACCGTTGTAAAGCTTTCGCAAAAGATGGAATACGTTATGGCAGTGCGTAAGGATCCCCGTAAAGGCTATGTTAGGATAAAAGCCAGACCCTCTAAAGAAGGAGAAAAAGGTATTGACTTAACTTTAATGTATGAGAATTTAAAAAAGATTGATCCCGATGCAACCTGGTTTTTGCATGCCTCAAAAAAGATGTTATTGAATGGTACGGCAAAAAATCCTAAAATGAAGCCGACAAAGTTGACATTAAGTGAGATAATTAAAGTACTGGAGAAGATATAAAATTAACCTAATCAAATCCCAATTAATAAATTAGAGTAATTAGAAATTGTATGGCTGAGTGTCTTTTTTGCAATATTGTTAATAAAAAAGTACCAAGTGTTTCTATATACGAAGATAAGGAAACATTGGCATTTATGGAACTTTTTCCATCTTCTCCCGGTCATTCTATGGTAATTCACAAAAAGCATGGGTACTCTATTTTGGACTACACGCAGGAAGAATTGGGGAAAATTATGGCAACAACAAAAATAATTGCCGATAAAACCAAAAAAGCGCTCAATTGTGACTCAATTACTATTGGTATTAATCATTTCGAAAAAAGAGGCCTGCCGCATTTGCATATCCACTTGATTCCCCGAAGGGAAGATGACAAGGGAGGAATAATCCAATCGGTTGTAAATAATCCTGCTAAAGAAAGCCGAGAGGTAATCGCCGAAAAAATTCGCAAAGCAAAGGTCTAGCAGCCTCAATTTTCTCATTTTCGCTTTACATAAGGGTTGGTTTGGGGTAAAATAGATAAAAGGTGTTTCAGCCCGCCTAAGCTTACTTCTCGCCTTTTCAGTACTATTCGTACACGGCTCGAAGAGCGCTTTAGCGGCGGGTTTAAGAAGTTCTAATTACTCTTCGCTTGCAGCGATCGTAAAGAACTTCTAAAAGGGGGTGTTTTTATTATTATGGTAGTTGTTAAAAAAATGCCGGGAGACAGCGACGATGCGCTTATCCGAAAATTTTCAAGAAAAGTAATGGCAGAAGGAATTTTGCAGGAAGCAAAGCGGCGCGAATTTTATCTAAAACCTTCTCTTGCCCGCAAGCAAAAGAAAGAAGATGCAAGACGTGCTGCAAAGAGAGGTTATGGCCAATATTAATTCATCCGATAAGTCTGAAGTTAATGTACTTCTTTTTGTTGAAAGCAGATACAAAGTTAACAGAAAGCGCATAACAGCTTCGATTAGACAAGTACTAAAAGAACAGCAAGTTGTTGGAGCGGTTGAAGTTTCGGTTGCTATAATAGGAGACCGAAAAATGAGCCAGCTTAACAAAAAATACCTACAAAAAGAGGGGACAACAAACGTTTTATCGTTTTCTTTAAGCGAAGGCGATCCCACTGTTTTGCCGCCTGCTGCGTCAACCAGCGACATAGATGTGCTTCGGCTTGGTGATATTGTTATTTCTTATCCGCAAATTATTGGAGAAGCTGCAGAAGAAGACATGATGGTTGATGATAAGATTGACGAACTGGTAAAGCACGGCTTAATGCATTTACTGGGAATACACCATGAAGAGTAAGATACGAATCTATACGAATAAAAATACTCCGAATATATCCGAATACTTGATAAGGCTTAGGAAAATTATTCGGATTTATTTGGATTAATAATATTCGGATGCATCCGTATTAAATATGGTTTTTTATCGTAAATATAGACCACAACTAGTTAAAGAACTTGACAACGAAAATGTCAGAAATACGTTGTCTGCAGTTCTTTCCAGTGGCTCAACTTCTCATGCATTTCTTTTTACCGGGCCAAAAGGGCTTGGAAAAACATCAACCGCCAGAATCGTAGCAAAAGCCCTAAACTGCGAAGTATCACAAGTACCACAGGTACCACGAGTATCACGGGGTGCAACCAAAGAAGCCCGTGGTACACGTGATACCCTTGATACACGTAGTACTCCTAAAAGCATTGAGCCTTGTAATAAATGTTCGCAATGTATTTCTATTACAAACGGCAGTAATATTGATGTTTTAGAAATTGACGGTGCTTCAAACAGAGGAATTGACGAAATAAGAGATCTTAGAGAAAAAATCCGTCTCGCGCCGGCAAGAGCGACAAAAAAAGTTTACATTATAGACGAAGTTCACATGCTAACAACTGAGGCTTTTAATGCTTTATTAAAAACATTAGAAGAGCCGCCAAGTCATGCTGTTTTTATTTTATGTACAACCGAGCCGCAAAAAGTTCCGGCAACTATTCTTTCCCGTTGTTTTCATATCCAATTTACTCTTGCCACCGATGAGGAACTGTTGCGCTCTTTCAAGCGCATAGTAGAAGGAGAAAAAATAGCTGTAGAAGAGGATGCTCTCTTATATATTGCTACTCTTGCTAACGGAAGTTTTAGAGACGGAGCAAAAATTTTGGAAGAGTTAGTTTTGCTCTCTAACGGCAAAAAAATTACAAAAGAACTGGTTGAAGAAAAATATAAAATATCAAATATAAAATTTCAGATATTGGAAATGTTAAAGTTTTTAGCAGACAAAAACACTAAAGAAGCATTAAAACTTATATCAGAATTAGTAAAACAGGGAGCAGATACAAAATACTTTGTTGAGCAACTTATTTTAGAGCTACATCAAATGTTGTTGGCCAAAGTTGGAATTCAAAAACGGGAAGTAGAAAAATGGGAGATAGAAGATATTAAAAAACTGGTAGAGCTTTTAACAAAAGCGCATGGGGAGTTAAGATGCGCAGTTTTACCGCAATTGCCCTTGGAGTTGGCAGTAATAGAATTCTGTGAGGAAACACAGATTAACACGGATAATAAAGCGGATCTACGCGAATCATTTAATCAGCGTTCATCCGCCATAAAATCTGCGCCAATCATTGTTAAGGTACAAGATGACAATAAAGTTGAATTATGGAAAAAACTTATGGATGCAGTTAAAACACATAATCATTCAATTGCCGGTGTTTTAAGAGGCTGTTCTTTAAAAAGTTATAACGGAAAAGAATTGGTAATAGAAACAGCATATAAATTTCATAAAGAAAAGCTGGATGAGACAAAAACAAAAACTATTCTGGAAAAAGCATCGGAGGAAATTGCTGGAAATAAAGTTCAAGTATTTGTATTATTAAAGGTATAAATAAGTTTTGGAGGAGGTGATTTTATGATTAATCCATTTCAACAAATCGGTGAAATTAAAAAAATGCGGGATCAGGCAATGGCAATCCAAAGAGAGCTTGAGAAAGAGGAAGTAATCGTTGATAAAAACGGCGTTCATATTGTTATAACCGGTGACCAAAAAATAAAAGTTTTGGAATCAAACGGCCGTTCGGATGACGATATTAAAGAAGCAGTAAACGAAGCCGTAAAAAAGGCTCAGGAAGTCGCAGCCAGAAAACTTTCTCAAATGAGTGGGGGATTGCAGGGTCTTTTAGGGGGCATGGGAGGCAAGTAATCTCTTTTTGTCATCCCGAATTCATTTCGGGATCTCATTGCAATATCAAAAATACATGGAGATAATAGCTATTGATTAGCTGCTGTTTTCTTGCTAAAATATTTTACAAGATATGGTTGGTGGAAAAATTGACGTTGATAACGACTACATAATCCTCACCGGACGGTCTAATACTGCTCTCGCCAAAAAAATAGCAGCAATTCTAAAAAAAGAAGTTTACGAACCAATAAGTATTTTTTCCGACGGAGAGATAAGAATAAAAATTACCCCAAATCTTCGCCGAAGACACGTATTTATAATTCAGCCAACGTCTACGCCTGTAAACGATAGTATTATGGAGCTTATTCTTATGATAGATGCGGCAAAGCGTGCGTCTGGAAGCGAAATTATAGCAGTAGTTCCTTATTACGGTTATTCAAGGCAAGACAGAAAAGAAATGCCCCGCGTCCCGATAAGCTCGTCTGTTGTAGCAAGAATGATAGAGAATGCAGGAGCAAATAGAATTGTAACGGTTGATATTCATTCCGAACAGCAGGAGGGTTTTGTTTCCAGCCCATGGGATAATTTGTATGGCAGTTATGCGCTGATACCGGCTATAAAAGCAAAAAGACTCAAAGATTTAGTGGTTGCTTCGCCAGATAAAGGCGGCGTAACAAGAGCCACCGGTTATGCAAAATTGTTAAATGCTAGCGGTATTGCCATAGTTTATAAAGAAAGAGATGTTGCCGTAAATAATCAATCGGAGGCTTTAGCAATGATTGGAGATGTAAGGGGAAAAGATGTTTTATTGGTAGACGATATGATTGATACGGGAGGAACAATTGTAAGCGCGGCAAGCCATATAAAACAGAGTGGTGCAAAAAGTGTACGGGTTGCAGTAACTCACGGATTATTTTCGGGCAAAGCTTTGGAAAGAATTTCTAATTCTCCAATAGAAGAAGTAATAGTTACAGATACAATTAATCTTCGCGAGGAAGTTATTAAAAATCCTAAAATAGCAGTTGTATCTGTTGCGCCGCTTTTGGCAGAAGCTATTAAGCGTATTCAATCAGGAGAATCCATTAGCAAAGACCTCATCCTATAATATTTGCTTTCAGCCTCACCCTATTGTATAATCAAAACCAAATGCCAGAACGAGAAAAAGAAATTTTACAAGGAACTAAATGTCCACATCCGGAGCGTCCTGATTCTTTGGTACAACCGCAAGCCATGGAGCCGGTTGTAGTTTTTCCTGGAATTTCAGAGTCTGCAATGGCAAGACCAAATGCCATAATTAAAAAAACTCCGGGTATGAAAAGATTGGAAGAAGTAGTTGGAGATGTAGCAGTTTTTTTAGAAGATAGATACTTAGAAAGAGGCGATGGGTCAACATACATCGCGAGAGAAATTGCTAAACTTACAGGAGGTAAAGCAAAGCCATCTCCTTCTGGTGTGATTAATTGGCTGGGAAAATGTGGTATTACGAGAAGACCGAAAGAAGAAGCAGTGCGGCTTGTTCATAAGAACCCAGATAAAAGTAGAGATATATCGGCAAAAATTCATTCTGATGAAGCTAATAAAAAAAAGGCCAAAGGTATTACTAGGGCATGGGCAATGAAAAGTGCGGAAGAGAGGGTAGCTGCTACGCAGCGAATGAGAGACGCAGTTAAACTAAGCAGGCTTTCTCATTATGGTGGTAATCCAGCTTCTGCAGTTGAAGATTTACATAATAGAGGGTTTACAACAGAGGAAATAGCATTAAAGCTGGGAAGATCAGTTAACTGGATTAAAATATTAAAGAAAAACGCAGGAGTTTCAACAGGAAGAAAGAGAAGCGGTAAAAGTGATGAAAAAGATCGAGCAACATATTTTGACGCAATTGAAGATGGTGCTCTTGAAGGTCTATCGAAGAGTGCGCGTACAATACTTGCAAATTATTTTTTAATAAAACAGAGGCCAACTTTGGAGGAAATGGCCGGTGCATTAGGCATTACACGAGAAGGTGTTAGACAGATAAAAAAAAGAGCATTGCAAAAGTTGCGTAAAGGACTTGGTAAAGATAGGCTAGAGTCTAGAAGAAAAGATCAAGCATCTGTTGTTTCAGAGCGTCCTCCGCTTCCACCGTACATAATTAATTTAACAGGTAAGCCTTGGGCAACAGAGTTAATGCGCTTGCCTTTATCGGCTCGTACGTATAATAGTCTTTCGCGGGCAGGAAATACATACGGCAGCAGGTACGCAAACCTTCGCTATTTATATGATATGCCAGATTATGAACTGTTAAAACTAAGAGGTTTTGGTAAGCGGTGTTTACAAGAATTAAGAGAACAACTGGAGTTATTTAGACAAAGTCTTCTACGAAATCAACCTCAAGAATAATATCACATTGTTTTGTAAATTTTTGATATTGATAGTACAATAGTATTAATGAAGATATTTAGCGGGAGTGCCAATAAACCTTTAGCAGAAAAAATTGTCCATGAGTTGGGTATTCCGCTTTCGCCTCTTGATATTCATGTTTTCCCCGATGGAGAAAAAAGGGTTAGGGTATTGGAACGGGTTGTTAATCAACATTGCGTTGTAGTGCAGCCAACGTCAACACCTGCAGATGCCTACTATGGAGTTATTTTTTATTGCCGATGCTTTAAAGCGAAGCGGTGCATTAACTGTTACGGCAGTAGTTCCATATTTGGGGTATCAAAGACAGGATCATGTGTTTCGGGAAGGGGAGGCGCGAAGTTTGGGCGTAATTATTCAAACAATCGAAGCGGTTGGTATAGATCAATTAATTACATTTGATCTTCATTCAATTAAAATCCCGGAGCTTTTTAGAATTTCGGTAACTCATTTATCGGCATTGCCTTTGTTTGCGGAAAAGATTAGGGAGATTGGGGTTATTGGGGGGATACTTGTTTCTCCTGATATGGGGGGAGTTAGGCGGATAAAACTTTTGTCGGAAATGTTGGATAATATGCCCTATGCAGCGGTAAATAAAGAGCGCGATCTTGCAACGGGTAAAATTGTTTATTGTGGACGATATGATTTCAACCGGCGGTACTATCGCGCAAGCCACGGAGCTTTTGCAAAAAAGGGGAGTAGAGGAGATTTACTGTTTTGCAACACACGCTGTATTCTCTGGCAACGCAACAGAAATTTTGCAAAATTCAAAAGCGAGTAAAGTTTTTGTAACCGACACAATTTTTTTACCCCAAGAAAAACACTTCCAAAAATTAGAAATCCTAACAATATCTCCACTCGCTGCCAAGGCAATTCGTGATATAATGTGATACATTCGTAAATTATGAAAATTCCCAAGGCAATTCAGAATTTAGTTGATTCTTTTGAGCGTTTACCAGGCATTGGGTCTAAAACTGCCCAAAGGCTTACTTTTTATCTTTTACACGTTCCGCAAAGTGAGTTGGATAAATTTTCTTCTGCAGTGCAAAATCTTAAAAATAATACTGTTTTATGTTCGGTGTGTTTTGGTATTGCAGAAACAGATCCTTGCTTGATTTGCTCTGATTCCAAAAGAGATAGTTCGGTAATTTGCATTGTAGAGCAGCCGCTTGACGTATTGGCTTTGGAAAAAAACGGGAGATATGACGGTGTTTATCATGTTCTTCATGGGAAAATTGATCCGTTAAATAATATTGGTCCGGACGAAATCTATATTCAACAACTTCTTCAAAGAGTTTCAAAAGGGTTCTTCAAAGAGTTTCAAAAGGGCAGGAGCCAGAGGTAAAAGAAATTATTTTGGCAACTAATCCTACAATGGAAGGGGAGGCAACGGCAATGTACATTAATAAACAACTCAAATCTCAAATCTCAAATCTCAAAATTACGAGGATTGGACGGGGGCTTCCGGTTGGAGCAGATATTGAATACGCCGATGAAGTAACTCTCCAACGGGCAATGGAGGGAAGGAGTGAATATTAAATTATGGAAAGACGTGCGGGTCGGAGAGTTACCGAAAGAGAAGCACGGTGGATTGCGCAAGTTGAAGTGGGAAAAGAGTTGAATCTATTAAGACAAGAAGCCGGTGTAACCGATATGCCTAAGCCAATACCCTTATCGTTATCAGAAATTATACAACTTTCAAATGGGTTAAACTTAGAAAGGGCAAGACTTAAAAAAGAAAGAAAAGAA